>JBGASH010000346.1:0-2245 GCA_044229775.1 Bacteroidia bacterium | reverse complement strand
TGTTGTAGAACTAACTTTCAGACCCTTTCAACTTTTTAGTTCTAACATGGTTAATATATTTAATGCTCGATCAAGAGATTTTTATAAGTTTATTACATTTAGTTTAATCTATGAAAATTTCACGATGAAACATGGTGAATTCCTGGGTAAACCTTTAAATTCAATGGTAAAGGAAGATTTTCTTAATAAGTATAGTAATAAAAATTATTTTGGAGTGAAATTAGGAATGGGATTCTATTAGTTACTTTATCCACATCAATACTTTCCCATTATTCTCAAACTGTTCAAAGTCTTTGTCGAAGAGGATCACAAAAAAATCTATTAAAGGAATTATTCCAAATACGCCGCCCAGGCTTCCAATATATGCAACCGGGACATAAGGTTTAGTTCCCAAATAAATTCTATGCAATCCCACTATCCCAAAAGGAAAAGGAAAAGCGAGTAGGGCGGCAATTACTTTTTTATTCTTTATTTTTTTGGAGAGGAATTTTATGATTGGCCTTTCTTTTTTTTGTAGAACATCGCCTTGAGGAATTTCTAAAGTTTGTTCCGATAAAATAACTTCATTGCTATCGAGAATAATTAGCTCTGGTTCATTTGAAAAAGCAGGAAGCAAGCAAAAAATAAATCCTATTAAAAGCAAAAAGCGCATATCACAAAATTAAAAAAGGGATCATCGTTTCCGACAATCCCTTTTCAGTAGAAGTAAACAATTAAATGTTATTCCCGGTCAACGTCATCCTGAGCCTGCCGAAGGATAATAAACATAACGCTGTTTACTAAGAAAGATACTATTTCTTTGCGGCTAAATACAGCTCGTTAACCTTATTCCAGTTAATTACATTGTAAAACGCAGCCATGTAATCAGGGCGACGGTTTTGGTAATGTAAATAATAGGCGTGCTCCCAAACATCCATTCCTAAAATTGGGGTGCCTTTGCATTCTGCAATATCCATTAAAGGATTATCTTGGTTTGGCGAAGAGCAAACACATAATTTACCATCGGCTTTAACGCAAAGCCAAGCCCAACCTGAACCAAAGCGTTTTGCACCGGCATCAGAGAATTGAGTTTTGAAATTATCGAATGAACCTAATTCAGCAACGATCGCTTTTCCAACTTCGTTAGTTGGAACACCACCTGCATTGGGAGCCATAATGCTCCAGAATAAAGTGTGGTTGTAATGTCCGCCGCCATTGTTGCGAACAGCCATTGGGTATTTAGAGATGTTCTTGCAAATATCTTCAATACTCATTTTTTCGGCATCGGTTCCTGCAATAGCAGCATTTAAATTGGTAACGTAAGCATTGTGATGTTTACCATGGTGTATCTCCATAGTTTTAGCATCAATATGTGGTTCTAAGGCGTTGAACGCGTAATTTAATTTTGGTAATTCGAAAGCCATAATTTTTGTTTTTAGCCCGTTGGATGCATTCCGCGGGGTGGTTTATATTTTTGTTTTTCGTAGGAATGCATCCTACGGGTTTAATGGGTTTATAATTTTACTCTAATTTAAATGATAATTGAGAGAACGATATTACAAATTTGTTAAGCTTTTTCCAACACCTCAATAGCTTTTTTAATGCTGTTATCGTTCTGATTGATGATGGGATAATAGGCGTCTTTATCAAATAAATTCCTGCCAATTAAGGCTTTAAGCAACTGTTTTAAATTATCGTTACTTTTTTGTTTATCGGCGGCAGTGGCCACTACCTTTTTATTTTCGGAGAATGTATAAAAAGAGTTCAATATTCCATCATCCACTTTAAAATCAGAAATAAAATCGAGGGCCGTTTTATATTTGCCAAGCATTTCCTTACGGTGATTATCAGAAAAGTCGTAAGCAAATAAAGTTATGACATTAGTATAAAAGGCTTTGTTTACAAAGTGAGAATATTTTGTAGTATCCAGCGGAACAAAAATATCAGGCATAATTCCGCCCCCGCCATAAACTGTTTTTCCGCCAGGCGTTTTAAAGGTCTTAGATTTATCTAATTTGATACTGTCTTTATTCACTAATTCACCATCACTATATCGATCCATTTCTTCCTGAAAATACTCTTCATTTCCACCTGCGTAAGATTTTTGAATACAGCGTCCGGTTGGTGTGTAATAACGGGCCACCGTTAAACGAACCGCAGAGCCGTCGGGAAGATCCAATTGATCTTGCACCAAACCTTTTCCAAAACTACGTCTGCCAATAATGGTAGCACGGTCGTTATCTTGCACTGCTCCTGCAACAATTTC
>JBGASH010000345.1:0-2258 GCA_044229775.1 Bacteroidia bacterium | reverse complement strand
AAAGATACTACACTTTTAGGTTCCGGTGCCATTTTTCAAACAATGAATTGCACGGTGACCATGAATCTCTCTACTATTTTTAAATTAAAAGGTATCAACTTTACTTTGAGTGCAGCCTGTGCCAGCGGTTCGCACTCCATAGGTATGGGATATCTCTTCATTAAGTGGGGATTACAAAATCATATTATTTGCGGAGGCGCACAAGAAGTGAACGAAAATACCTTTGGTGCATTTGACGGATTAAGCGCATTTTCTATAAAAGAAAATGAACCAACCAAAGCATCTAAACCTTTTGACCGCGATCGCGATGGTTTAGTGCCTAGCGGTGGTGGTGCAACCGTAATTTTAGAAAGTTTAGATTCTGCCTTAAAGAGAGGCGCTCCTATTTTGGCTGAAGTTGTTGGTTATGGCTTTTCTTCTAATGGCGACCATATTTCTAACTCTAGCGTTGAAGGGCAGATCCGCTCCTTAAATTTAGCCCTTAAAGACGCCAACATGGCAGCTAAGGATATCGACTATATTAATGCTCACGCTACCTCCACACCAGGCGGAGATAAGGTTGAAGCTCAGGCGCTTAGCAGTATTTTTGGAGCTTGTAAGACCCCGGTTAGTTCAACCAAATCGATGACCGGCCACGAGTGCTGGATGGCAGGTGCCAGTGAGATCGTTTATTCGCTTATTATGATGCAAAATGGCTTTATTGCCCCTAACATAAACTTCGAAAACCCCGATGAAGACTCGGCTAAGCTCAATATTATCAATAAAACCAAGCAACAGGACCTAAATACCATTCTATCTAACAGTTTTGGCTTCGGAGGTACAAATTCCACTTTAATTATTAAGAAATATAATTAAATTTGTACCCGATTTTAAGGAAACCATGACAAAGAACGAAATTATTGAAAAGAGCAATTCTTTTTTTATTGTCGAATTTGAAGTAGACGGATCTAAAATTACCCTTGACGCTAACTTTAGCGAAACCTTTGACTTAGTTAGTTTAGATTACGTTGTTCTGGTTTTAGTTATTGAAAGCAATTTCGGATTTAAAGTGAAAGGAGAAGATTTTCTTAATATCCACACCTTCAACGATTTTTACGAATACGTTTACAACAAAATTCAAGAAAAAACTCAAGTAGCTTAATTCTTCTTTCCCTTAAGTAGGTTCACCATGGAAAAGCAAAACAAGTGGGAAGGCCAATCAAAAGGAAAAGTTCTCGGTTATAAATTCTTCGTTTTCTTTCTTAATACTTTCGGACTCTCTCCTTCGTATTTTATTTTACGCTTTGTTTCTTTCTATTATTTCTTATTCTCTAAACAGAATAAACACATCCGCGAATTTTTAAAACATTTAGGTTACTCCAACACAAAAGCATTTTTTGCTGTGTATAAGAACAATTTTATTTTCGGTCAAACTATTCTGGATAAAGTAGCCACCATGATGGGTTCTAAAGTGAAGTTTACTGTGGAACGTCATAATGGCGAAGTGCTTGAAAAGATCGCTGCTCTAGGTAAAGGCGGTATCCTGGTAAGTGCGCACACCGGCAATTGGGAGATAGCAGGACAAGGATTGAATCGTTTAAATACAGCCTTTAATATTTTGATGTATGAGAACGAAAAAGAAAATCTGAAAGGTTATATGAACGAGGTGATGAAAGCAAAAAAAATAAACATCATCCCCATAAACGAAGAAACAAAATCTCACATCATCGAATTACATAAAGCATTTAGCAATAACGAATTGTTAGTGATGCATGGTGACCGATTTAGAGAAGGTGCTAAAACACTGACCGCCGATTTTTTTGGAAAGCCTGCAAAATTTCCGGCAGGGCCCTTTATTATGGCTGCAAAATTTGGTGTTCCCCTTTGTGTTGTTTTTGCTAATAAGATCAGCCCCACCAAATATGCCTTCTATTCAACCGAACCCATTCAGGTGCCAAGAGCACGCACCGAAAAAGAGGTAGAAACCGCTTGTAAAACCATGCTCGACATATATGTGAAAGAGCTGGAGGCCCGCGTAAGGCAATATCCTGAACAATGGTTCAATTACTATGATTTTTGGGCCTAAAAAAGGCCTTTTTTATTGGCTTTTTTGGATATTTTTTGTTTTATTTGTTTCACCTAAAATTAACCGTACATGATGAAAGTTGGAATACCCGCGGAAATTTCCGCAGGCGAATTAAGAGTCGCCGCCACTCCTAAAACTGTTAAACGTTTACAAAAGCAAGGCTTTGAAGTTCACATCCAGAAAAATGCCGGTG
>JBGASH010000344.1:0-2262 GCA_044229775.1 Bacteroidia bacterium | reverse complement strand
GCCCCGGTCAATTATTCCATCTAATAACTGCAATCCCAACAAACCACTAATTGGACCATTAGCACCATCACCTCCTGTGATCAAAACTTCTGGTATCACTTTTATCCGTTCTTTACCAATGGCTTCGGTCACTTTCAGTTTAGTGAAGTTATCACCGCCCATGGCGCCTACTGATAATTTATAGGCTTCGGCGTTGGATTTTCCTATAGCTAAAATCTTCTCGGCTTCGGCATTACCGGTAACCGATATTTTTTGGGCCTCTGCATTTGCCAATGCTTTTACCTTTTCGGCTTCGGCGTTCGCTAAAACTTTCGTTTTTTCGGCGTCGGCTCCGGCAATAACTTTTAATCTTTCTGCTTCCGCATTAGATGAAATTTTTACACCGCTTGCTTCCCCTGTTGCTTTTTTCACTGCGGCGTCTGCAATACGTTCGGCTATTAAAACCCCCTGATCAGCTTTCACAATTTCTTTTTGCATATCCGCAACAGCCGTTTCCTTTTCTAAAGCCTGACGGGTAACTTCGGCCTTCTTTTGTGTTTCAAAGGTGGTATTTTGTTCTTCGGCAATTTTACGGTCGGTCAGTGTTTTCATCAAGCTCTCGGGTGGTACTATATCCCCTATCAAAGTATCAACCCCGTTCACATTATACTGATCCAATACCTCACTGATGCGTTTTTTTGCCGCATCTTGTCTCTCTTTACGCGAACTCAAGAATGCAATAACGTCGCTATCTTGCGCCGAGTTTCTAAAATAGTTTCCAATTGTTGGCTCTAAAACTTGTCCAACTAGGTTCACCATATTTCCAAACCTTGCAATAACTTTTGGCGCTTCGGTTGTTGGAATATGAATGATCTGGGAAACGTCCAAATTAAATGGAAATCCATCTTTTGAACGAACCGTAATAGTTGATAAATGTTTATCTAACTGATGCGCCTCGCTGCGGGCATTTGCCCAATTTAAAACCAGGTTGGTCGTTGGTACTAATTCTACTCTCATTATAAAAGTGTTTATAGGATATTTACCAGGGCCTAACGGTTCGGCCCATACGCCTTTTTCGCCTTTACTTACTATATTTCCGTGTTTAAATTCTACCCCGCTCAGATCTTTTCCTTCGCGTCCAACATAAGAGATCACTACACCTACATATCCGATAGGGATCTCGGTCATTTTTATTTGTTCAACCTGAATGAACCATGGATTTAAATAATACGATCCTGCTAGTATCACTTCCGGTTGTAAACCTTTATTTCCTTCAGCCGTTAAAAAAGCGTCGCAATCCTGAAAATTATTATGACCGCCAACTTGTTTACCGGCAATATTTCCTGCTTCAATTGGCATCCCGTCCATGGTAGTAACAATGCCTACCATATTTTCGGAAATTGTGGTCATGTCGTATGACATAACATCGAATAAAAACGTATTGATCCTGTAAGTACCGGCAGTAATAATGGCCGATTGCCTTCCTTTACGACCACCATTTCGAATAAAGGCCTCTGCATCCTGAAAAGAATCACAAGCAACTTTTCGGGCCAAAATATTTCCTGTCTCCAATTCCTTTCCGTCTTTAGCAACTAATAATCCAATTTTTCCCTCGGGTATCACTGTAAAAGATTGCTGTTTTATTTCGTATTGCCAGATCCACTTCCAAAAATAAATTCCCGGGGCCAATGGCTGGGCCTGAAAACCGGCCTCCCCATTCACCGCTACTATACGGCCGGGTGGCAACTCCTTGTTAGCACCGAACAAAACAAACTTTTTTGTTACCAGTCCTATTTTATCCTCAGGAATGATGATAATTCCAAATAATCTGAAAAACAGTTTGTAAAAAAGCAGTAAAAATACCGGGATTATCGTCCACCAGTATTGGGTAATAAAATTCATCATGGTTTCTAAAATTTTAATTAAATGTACTTGGGTTTAAGAAGGCAAATCCAAAAACATATTGATAGGTTTTAAACAAAAAGCTGGCTTTTTCACCTTCCTTTCATGTTTTTTAACAGTGTATTGATACAAACCGACATTTTTATTATAAAAATTGTAAGCTTAGCATTAAATTTGCTTATACTTATTGCGAAATGAAACACTTTTTATCCATACTTTTTTTGTCCTTCTCGCTCTGCCTGTTTTCGCAGGCCGATTATGTGGAAGATGAAGTTGCCGATAAACTTTGTAAGGAAGTGGATAAGGACGCTTTGAAACTATACAAAAAAGGGGCCGACAAAAAGAAATATCACAAACCCGAACGGATGGCGTTCTTAAAAG
>JBGASH010000049.1:0-19205 GCA_044229775.1 Bacteroidia bacterium | reverse complement strand
AAATAATACTATGGCTTGGCCGTTGGCAATGGATAGTATAAAGTCTTATCCGTATTATAATAGCTTTAATGATTCTATAGTTAATGGGTGGCATCAGTATTCTCTTGACTTTAATAACAAATTTATTGATAACTATAGATTTAGAAATATGATTGCGCCTTCAGAACCAATATATCAGACCAAAATGAAGAGTGGTATTTTTTTTACGGAAAGGCGATTACCGGATTATTTTAATAAGCCCCCTTCTTTTTATCTTCAGTCCCCTGCATTTGATTTTTCAAATGTTGATAGCATCTTTCTTTCATTCCGACTTTATATAAATGGTCAAGCTAAAGGAGCGCTATCCGAGGGAGGGAACATAGATTACTCTCTGGATGGAGGTAATACTTGGCAGCTTTTGGACACGATTGGTAATAAAGCATATGCATACAATTGGTATAATAATACAGCGTTTAATACACTTTTATGGAACCAAAATGGGTGGTGTTATGACGTTGTTGGTTCAGGGTCAGATTTACTGGATTCTGTATCGAGGAGTATTTCTTTCTTAAAAGGTAAAAAGGATGTAACGTTTCGTTACAAGTACAAATGTAACCTGGAACCACAGGGTTCGGGCGGCCCTTCTGGTATGCGAATTGATGATTTTCGTATAAAAGCATACACAGTTGATTATAAAGCAAACGACAATTTTGTGCCAATACAAAATTTGATCACGCAAACGCCAATTAATTTGAATTACTCAATTAGCAATCTTGGTCAGGCAAAAGGTAAAACTACTCATTCGCATTTCTACTGGTCAAACGACAGTATTTTAGATGCCAGCGATACATGGTTGCAGGCTGATGTTTTAAGTCCCATCGCCTCCAATACTACTTATAGCGCAATTGCTAATATTACCCCTCCTTCTACTGTTACACCTGGTAAATATTATGTATTTTATTATGTTGACGCTGATTCTTTAATTCTTGAAACAAATGAAAAGAATAATGTAGGATCTTTCAAAATAGAGCTTACTTACATAAATTATGTAGCGCCTTTAAGTTTTGTCAATGACACAGCTTATATATCTCAATCTACTTTTAGTCTTAACTATACTGTAGCGAACGTCGGCAATTATAATGGAATTAATTCAACAACTGATTTCTATTGGTCAAATGATAGTATTTTTGACCCATTTGATTCCGTGCTAACCTCCATAAGTGAAAGTGTTATTAACGCAGGGGTCACTTACACTGCAATTGCCGGTATTACTTATACAAATGTAGTTAGCAATCCTTATTATTTTGTTTTTTATAAGGCAGATTCAGGTAATGGTATTCTGGAGACAAATGAAAACGATAACGTAGGCTCTTACAGAGTATATTTTATAAATGATGTAGGAATTAATGAGAATCAAGGTAAAAATCAAAGCATCACCCTTTATCCTAATCCTAATAACGGAGAATTCATTATTAACACTAAGTTTCTTTTAGAAAATGGTTATGTTGAAATATATAACAGCATAGGAGAGATAATTATTCGTAAATCTTTGCAGCTTAGAACAAAAATAAACTTGAACGAATTTTCTAATGGAATTTATTTTGTAAGAATTCTTCAAAATAATTCTACCATTCATCAAAGTAAAATAGTGAAGGAATAACTTATCCCAATTTCCCATAAGCTATTTCTTCTCCGGATAATGTTTATAACCTACTTTTTTCATAGGCGGAAGTTTAGGCTGACTTATTAACGACTTTAAAAGTTCAAAAATTCTTTGGATATCACCTTCCAGTTTTTTACTGTTCGCGTCATGCTTAAGCATTTTTCTTTCTAATTGTTGTAATTTAAAAATGATGTCTTTATGTGTTAGCAATGCCCGCCTCATTTGTGTAAAAACCCTAATGATCTGAATATTTACATTAATTGCTATTTTGCTATTTAAAACACTTGAAAGCATTGCTATGCCCTGCTCGGTAAACACATAAGGTAACTTCCTTGCACCTCCCCAACTTGAAGTCACAATTTGTGACTTCAAGTTTTTCATTTCTTTTTTGCTAAGCTGAAACATAAAGTCTTCAGGGAACCGGTGAAGATTTCTTTTTACCGCCTGATTCAGTACTTTTGTTTCTACCTGATAAAGTTCTGCCAGATCAGTATCAAACATTACCTTTTCCCCTCTCACTAGAACTATTTTATCAGCTATTTTCTTTATCGGAATTAATCCATTTTTTCTCATTGTTGATTGTTTTAAAAGTCAAATGTAAATTGAGAAATAAGGAATCCTTGCTATAAATTGTAGCAATTTGGGGAAAGTTCTGAAAGGCAAATATTTGTGATATTTAAAGGAAAACTACATCTTGAAGTCACAATTTGTGACTTCAAGATCGGGTATTTTCATTGGGGAAATCAATTTGAAGTCACAAATTTGCCCTAAAAAATAAGTATTAAAACTTAGGCTTCTCGGCAGCCGCTACAATGTCATAAAAGGCTTTATGAATTTTACCTCTTATACCGAGCTTGGCTAATTTGTTTTCTTCAGCATTCGGGTAAACTCTATTAGATAAAAACACCACCACTAAATTATTTTTTGGATCTACCCAGGCAAAGGTTCCTGTAAAACCAGTGTGCCCGTAACTATCTAAACTGGCAGCTTCGGTAACAGGCGAATCTTTTTTAGGATCAGGCTCAGGTTTCTCGAAACATAAACCGCGACGGTTATCCGGACAAAAATGACAACGCGTAAAATCTTTTATCACATTACTGTCTAAATAAGTTACTCCGCCGTAGCTTCCTTTGTTCAAATACATCTGCATTAATACCGCCAGATCTGCCGCGTTTCCAAATAAGCCCGCATGGCCTGCTACACCTCCCAATAAAGCGGCGCCTGGGTCATGTACATAGCCTTGCACAATTTGTTTTCTGAATTTAGTATCATTCTCGGTTGGCGCAATTTCCGACATTTTGTATTTTTTCAGAGGTAAATACGTTAATCCAATTCCCAATGGCTTATAAAAATTATTCTGAACATAGGTATCTAAACTTTGATCAGTAATATGTTCGATGATGCGCTGTAAAAAGTAGTAGCCCAGATCGCTATAAAGGTATTTTCCTTTATTCTCAATTTTACTATTAATAATACGGCTATAAATGGTATCGGCAATTTCTTTTTTTACATAAAGATTTTTAGCCACTTCAATAGGAAATTCCTCCGAATACTTAGCGTTGTAAAGTCCGTTTTTATAATTCCCTTGTTTATCCATGGTTCTTAACCAAAAAGGGATCCAGGCCATTAGTCCGGCTTGGTGCGAGATCATTTCTTCAATACTAATATCGCTTTTATTGCAGTTCTTTAATTCGGGTAAGTAATGACAAAGATTTTCTTTATAATCAAATTTTCCTTCGCCTTTTAATTTCATTAACGAAGGGCAGGAGGCGGCAATTTTAGTAATGGAAGCCAGATCGTAAATGGTTTTGTTATTTACTTTGGGTGATGTGGTATCGTAAGTGTAATTACCAAATGATCTCTGATAAAAAACTTTTCCGTCTTTAATGGCTAATATCTGACAACCCGGATACGCTTTTTCACTTATGCCGCTTAGCGCGATGCTGTCGATGCGGTTTAAAGTTTTTTTTTGAATACCTATTACTTCAGGTTCTACAAACTGTACGCGGGTAACGGTCTTTAACTCTAAGCCGGTATTGTATTTAAAATATTTTGTACTTACCGGTAAATGCCCATTCACATTTACGGCCCCAAAAATAGCATCAGCAGCAGCTTTCTGAGTGTAATTAGTGTATTCGTAAGCCATCACAACCGATTGTAGCTGACTCGGCCATTTTAACGCGTTCAATAAATATGGATTAGTAAAGAAAACAGCAATAGTGTTTTTTAGTTTACCAATGGAATCGATAAAATTTAAACTTTGTTCGCTCACGCCAAAATTATTGTCAAGTTTCAGTGTAGATTTGTTTATCTGTAAGATTATAAGATTATAATTTTTTAATTTCTCAAATAAAGAATCCACATCTTGTTTTTAGAATTGTGTTCAATTCCGAAATGATCAATTTTGGTGTAATTATTAATGGAATTATAAAAAATATTCTTTTCAAGATCTCCAACTGAAATTTCGGCGATCTTTAAAGTGTCGAGCGACTTTAAAGGCAATAACGAATTATCGTTTTTTAAAAGCGTTAAACTAGCTTCTGCTAATTTGGTATTAATAACGGTTGATTCGCCGGTAAAAAGGTCTTCTTGTATCTTTTTAAGATGTACAGGCGTTTTCTTATTTAAACCACACCAATATTTAGCTTTTAATATTTTTTTGCAACGACTGTCAATTTCTTCCTGCGAGATCTCGTTATTAGCGATCAGTTTTTTTATTTCTTCAATGCCTTTAGCTACATCGCCCGGAAACAATAATACGTCGTTTCCTGCCAATAACGCTTGTGCATCCACTACACCCGGCGTGGCGTAATTAGAGGCCCCTTTCATGTTTAACGCGTCGGTAAATATTAATCCCTTAAATCCTAATTCGTTTTTTAAAAGATCGTTCACCACTTTGGGCGAAAGAGTGGAAGCCCGGTTCTGAGTAGTATCCAATGAGGGAATATTTAAATGCGCTACCATTACACTTGCCAAGCCGTTTTTAAATAAGTATTTGAAAGGGTATAATTCTAAAGTATCTAAACGTTCTTTACCATGTGGAATAAAGGGCAAGGTTTTGTGTGAATCTTTATCGGTATCACCGTGTCCGGGAAAATGTTTTCCATTGGCCATCACATGCTCATCCTGCATACCTTTCATATACATGTAAGCTTTCTCGGCCACTTTGTACTTGTTCTCGCCAAAACTTCTTATTCCAATAACCGGATTACGGGGATTGTTATTTACATCGGCCACGGGCGCAAAATTTACCTGAATTCCCATGCGCTTACACTCGCGCGCAATTTGTTTTCCCAATAAATAAGCGAATCATTTTGAATAGCGCCCAATGCCATTTGCTTTGGATAACGCGGTGTGCTGTCTATACGCATGGCTAATCCCCATTCGCCATCAATGCTCATAAGTAAAGGTGTTTTTGCTAAATTCTGATAATAATTGATCAACTTGGCATGTTTGATAGGCGAGCCCTGCATCATGATCAATCCTCCAATATTGTATTTCTGTATTAACTCACGTGTTTCGCGAACATGCTTCATGTCTTTATTGCTATATGCCGCAACCATGAATAACTGCGCTATGCGTTCATCTGGACTTAATTTATTAAAAACGGAGTCAACCCAACGCATTTCCGAATTTAAAAAAGCAGGCAGCTCATCTTTCGGCTTCCTGTTCGAAAATCCGAAAAGAACAAAAATAGTAGCTACAATTAAGAGGTGTTTGAATTGCATATAAACCTATAAAGTTATCTATTACAAAAGACACCTTTTTCGCTCTTAAATAATGTTTTTAACAAGCTGGTTTTAATGGAATAGTTATAAGAATGGTTAAAATTCGTATATTTGCGGCAGTTCTTGGTTCTTTTTATTGTTTTAAAAGATTAAAAGGGAATGGAGTGACTCGCCCTTCGTAGCAATGCGTGGGAGGGGATTCGCAATCAGTTCCCCCGCTGCTGTGATTCTCAGAATTCTTTGATCATTCTTAGCCACTAATTGTAAGATTGGGAAGGCGATCAAGGAGGGATAAGTCAGAAGACCTGCCAAAAACGTAAATTTTGTTGCTTTCGGGAAGAAAGGTACACAGAACAACGAATGTGAAATCATTTTTTGTTTTTTATTATTCCCGTATTGTTACGACCAATTATATTTTTATAACGGTGGGTAAAACAATACATATAAATCAAAATAGGCTCGCCATAAAATGCGTGACGGTATTTTTATTGGCTACAAGTTATGCCTTTTCGCAGGTAAAAGATACGGTAGCGTTAAATGAAGTTGTTGTTTCGGGGATCAAGGCGGAAAAATTTAAAGCCGGAAGAAAGATCCAAAGAACCGATTCAATTGCCAAACAATTTTTTAATAATAGCAACCTTGCCGATCTGTTGGCATTTACCACACCGGTGTTCGTAAAAAATTACGGCCCTCAAAATTTATCTACGAGTAGTTTCAGAGGAGGAAATGCGTCTCAAACGGCCATCTTATGGAATGGTTTTAATATCCAAAATCCGATGCTTGGACAAAACGACCTTTCGCAATTACCTAATTTTATTTTTGATGATATTGATGTTGAGTACGGCGGCTCTTCGGCCTTATGGGGTAGTGGTGCAGTGGGTGGGAGCATACAGTTAAACAACAGATCAAAATTCAATAGAGGATTTGGCACACTCTTGAATTTAGGTATTGGAAGTTACGGAACAAAAAAAGTAAATACCGCTATTCATTATTCAAATGCTAAATTCAGCTCAACAACAAAAGTTTATTATAACACTTCCCAAAATAATTTTAACTATTTAGATACTATTCAAAAAACGCAAAGGCACAACAATTACGAGATAAAAGGTTTTTTACAGGAAATAAGCATGGCTCCGTTTAAAGATCAAAAGATCAATATTAGGGCCTGGTATAATTTATCGGAAAGAAATTTTGCCCCAACTTTAGGAAGCAGTCAAAGTAGATCATCTCAAAAAGATGAAAATGTAAAACTAACAGCCGATTGGTCGTATATGGGTAAAAAGATCATTCCCGCTTTTAGAGTAGCGTATTTTGACGATGTTTTAAATTATACGGATAGCGTCGCTAAGTTGTTTTCAAATAACAGAACCAAAACCCTCATCACCGAAGGCGATGTGTATTATAAGATAAATGAACAACATAAATTATATGTTGGAGTAAATTCTACTAATTATAAAGCTGTCACTACTAATTATATTCAAAATGATCTACAGTTAAGCAAAACCGCTTTTTTACTAGGATATAGTTTGAATTTACTCGGCAATAAATTGTATTTTGATATTAGTTTACGACAAGAGATCTCTAGTGCTTATACCATTCCTTTAACAGGAGGTACTGGTATTTCTTACCAAGTGTTTAAATGGTTAAAGTTAAAAGCTAATGCCGCTAAAGTGTATCGGTTACCTACTTTGAACGATCTGTATTGGAAAAATGGTGGTAATCCTAATTTAAAGCCCGAAGACGGAATTACTTTCGAAGGCGGAATGGAATTTAAAAAACAAAAGGGAAATTATATTTTTCAATCGGAGTTAACGTATTTTAATAAACACATCAATAATTGGATCAATTGGGTGCCCGGACCAAATGGCAACGCCACACCAATGAATGTATTGAAAGTATATAGTCGGGGAACAGAAACCTCCAATAGCATTACGTATTTGCAAAAGTACTTTATGTGTAAGATGGGTGTGAACACAGCTTATGTGTTGTCAACGTCACTACAATCGCTTTTACCTAACGACGCCGCAGTGGCAAAACAATTAATTTATACGCCACGCTACAATTATGGGGCTAATTTAACGCTAAGTTATTATGATTTTAGTTTTATGTATGTTCATAATTACATTGGTTACCGTTTTACGGCAAGCGACAATTCGCAATGGCTGAAGCCGTATCAGATCGCCAATTTAAAATTCGGGTACCGCTATAAAATGGAATCAATCGTTCTTATCACATCTATTCACATTAATAACTTGTATAATACAAATTACAAAGTGATGGAACAATGTCCCATGCCTTTACGTAATTACGAGATCAGTTTAACCTTAACCTATAATAAAAAACAACGAGCATGAAAAAAGCAATTACCCTTTTATTTATTATGACAATGTCACTTGTCAGATCGCAAGTTGTGGCCGACTTCGAAACATTTACTTTATCGGCCAATTCTTACTATATAAATACCAATAGTGTTGACTGGCAAACCACCAACGCTATTTTTAGATACGATTGGGATACATCCTTTGGTGGATTTTGGAGCGAAGGTTCGGCCTACACCAATAAAAATGACTCGGTAAATGGCGGGTTTGCAAATTTGTATAATTGTATTGCCGGTAAGGGATACAATAACTCTAATTTTTATGCCACCTGTCAAAATAAGGCGCGTGTTGTTTTAAAATCGCCACAAAACACCGTGTTGGGTTTTTATGTTACCAATACAACGTATGCTTGGAAATCGATGAAGAGCGGCGATTCGTTTGCGAAAAAGTTTGGAGGCGCAAGCGGTAACGATCCCGATTGGTTCAAGATTATAGTAAAGGGTTATCAAAACGGAGCCCTAAAAGCGGATAGTTCTACTTTTTATTTAGCAGATCATCGTTTTTCAGATAATTCCCAGGACTACATTGTGAAGAATTGGCAATGGGTAGATGTAAGCAATTTGGGCGTGGTTGATAGTATAAAGATATTAATGTCTTCGAGTGATTATGGAAGCTTTGGAATGAATACGCCCGGGTTTTTCAGCATTGATAATTTTACTACTTCGCAAATAGCCGGAATTAATGAAGTAGCACTTAATAGTAATTTTAATATTTATCCTAATCCAGTAAGTTCTGAGTTGGTAATTCGGAGTTCAGAGAATGTTATGTTTGAACGAGCAAATTATAAGATCGAAAACATCTTAGGTCAAGAGTTGATGAACGGAACCATAACCTCTAATGATATGAAATTAGAAGTAAGTGAATTGGCGAACGGAATTTATTTTATCCAACTAAACGGACAAAGAGTAAAATTTGTAAAAAATTAATTCTAAAACCACCCTCTTCTACTTTGGTAGAGGGGTAGGGGTGAGGGTAACAAGAAAAGCTCAAATGAAAACAAAACTTTTTTTAATACTAGTGGTTATCTCAGCTAAGCTCTGTGCACAATTCGCAGGTCCTGTTGGTACGGCCAATACCACTGCTATGCATAAAGACAGCAGCGCTTTTGTTGCCTGGGCTGCATCGTGTAAAGTAGTAAGAGGTTATCAGGATATAAGTAATCCCTCATTAGGATATGTTACAGTTGGTGATAGCTCAATGGTTATTGGTAAAGCCGATGGAAATTCTATAGTGAGTTTGGGCGACGGAGGCATGGCTACCGTTACTTTTTCTTTCCCCATAAGTAATGGTCCGGGTTATGATTTCGCTGTATTTGAGAATGGTTTTAATGATACTTTTTTGGAGTTGGCTTTTGTAGAAGTAAGCAGTGATGGAATTAATTATTTTCGTTTTCCTGCCACCAGTAATTCTCAAACAACTATACAATTTACCAATGGGGCGGTTATGGACGCTACGAAAATTGATAATCTTGCAGGAAAATACCGCGCTTCATACGGCACTCCTTTCGATCTTCAGGATTTGGCAGGAGCTTCGTCGTTGCTTAATGTGAACGCCATTACTCACATAATGATCATCGATGTGGTAGGTAGTATAGATATTAATTATGCGCGCTTCGATAAAAACAACAATATTATTAATGATCCATGGCCTACGCCTTTTCCACAAGGCGGCTTCGACTTGGATGGAATAGGGGTGATCCATCAAAGTGTTGGAATTAAGGAAATAGAAAATGATCCGTTGATCATGGTCTATCCTAATCCGGTAAATTCAAAATTAAAGATTAAAAATTTAAAGTTTGGAAAATCGATAGGTGATGTTGTTATATTTAATCTTTTAGGAGAAGCAATGCAAGAAGTAAAATTTGACAAAGAAGTCATTGAATTGAATATTGAAACTTATCCCAAAGGCATTTATTTTGTGAAAATTGAAAACATCATTTATAAAATAGTAAAAGATTGAAACATTTAATTTACATAATGACGGTCTTTGTGTTTGCTTCTTGCGTTAAGGATAAACCAAACAATCCTGTACAGCCTTCCGTAACGATAAGCGGCGGACACAAAACTTACATTACAAACGAAGGTAAATTCGGAGGCATTAATGCTTCCGTATCCTTGTATGATGTGGGAAGTACTCAAGTAACTGATGACATATATAAAATTCAAAATAACAACGCGGTTCTTGGCGACGTTTGTCAAAGTATGACAAAAGCAAATAATAATTATTATGTTGTTGTAAATAATTCGGGAAAGATCGTTGTGGTAAATCGGGATGATTTTAAACAAAAGGGCACAATATCTGGTCTTGTTTCACCCAGGTATATTTTAGCGGTTACTTTTCAAAAAGCATATGTAAGCGATCTGTATTCAAATGCCATTTCAATTATTGATCTGAACGCGTTTGCAAAAACCGGAAGCATTCCTTGCGGTGGCTGGACAGAGCAAATGGTTTTGATCTATAATAAAGCCTTTGTTACCAATATGAATTCGGGCTATGTTTACATAATAAATACTATAACCGATAAGATCAGCGACAGTGTTAATGTGGGAATCAATGCAGGAAGCATTGTAATAGATAAGAACGCCAAGGTATGGGTATTAAGTACCGGCGATAAAGCAAATAATATTGCCGGAAAATTGTCGCGTATTGATCCGGTTTCCCTTCAGATAGAGTTGGCCTTACCATTTGCAATTAATGACGTACCCCAGGCTCTTTGCTCGAATGGCGGAAAAGACACCCTTTACTTTTTAAACAAAAATGTTTACCGAATGGAAATTTCATCAACAACACTTCCATCAAACGCCTTTATAAACAATAATGGCAATAAATTTTATGGTTTGGCCGTTAACGATAAAGATTATACGATTTATTTAAGTGATGCTATCGACTATGTGCAAAAGTCGGCCATTATGGTTTATATGCCAACGGGCCAACTTAAAACAACTTTTAAGGCCGGCATTAACGCTTCTGGTTTTTATTTCGAATAAAATTGAGCACATTTGCTATGTTGAATAAGGCTATCAACATAGTGTGTTTCGATATTCCATTCCCCGCTAATTACGGTGGAGTGATAGATGTGTTTTATAAAATAAAAAGTTTGCACAAACATAATGTAAAAGTGTATTTGCATTGTTTTGAGTACGGTCGTAAACATGCTATGGAACTAGAGGAATTATGCGAAAAGGTTTATTATTACCCTCGGAAAACCGGATTTTTGAATAACCTCTCATCACTTCCGTATACTGTGAAATCAAGGATCTCTGAAGAATTAGTTCAAAACCTGCTTGCTAATAGTCATCCCATATTATTTGAAGTACTTAATACGTGTTATTTATTGAATGATCCAAGATTTAAAGATCGTTTTAAGATATACCGGCATAGTAATATTGAACACGATTATTATCGTCATTTAGCTCATTCCGAAAAACGTTTTATAAATCGCTTATATCTCAAAGCCGAGGCAAATAAATTAGAAAGATTTGAGAAGGTACTCGAGGCGGCCGATCTGATCTTAGCAGTTTCAACAAAGGATCTGAGTTATTTCAAAACAAAGTTTCCCAAAGTAAGAACAGAATATTTACCCAGTTTTCATTCCAACAGCGATGTAAATATAAAAAGTGGTAAGGGTGATTATGTGTTGTATCATGGAAATTTGAGTGTGTCCGAAAATTACGAAGCAGCCAATTGGCTTATAAAAAATGTATTTAGCAAAATTAATTTTCCGGTGAAAATAGCGGGTTTAGCTGCGCCCGAATTTTTAAGACAGGAAATAAAAAAACACAACAACATCGAATTGATCTCTGATCCCGATGAAAAAACCATGAACGCATTAATTGAAAATGCGCAAATTCATACATTGTTTACCACACAGGATACAGGCCTTAAATTGAAATTGCTTAACGTATTATTTAAAGGAAGGTTTGTGGTATGCAATTCTAAGATGACTGTGGGCACCAATCTAAATAGTTTAGATTCTTTTTTTGTAACCGATTCCGTCGAAAAATATATAGACTTCATCGAAAAAAGTAAAAATTTGACATTCGAAAGTCAGTTTTCTATAGCAAGAAAGCAACTTTTAGAAGATTTCGATTGTGATAAAAGCCTTGAAAAATTAATGAGCTTTTTGCCGTAAACCCTTGACTTTTAAATTCTGTTTTTGTAACATTACTACTAGTTAAAATGCTATTAAATTAACTAACAGAAAAAATCATGAAAAAACTATTATTCATTGCTATCCTAGGATTAATTTTTCAGTCGTCTTTTGCTCAAAAATGGGCACAGATGATGCAGCAACCAAATGCCAACCTGTACGAAATTCAAAAAGAATTTTACAGTCATAAAGCAAATCGCGAAATGGACGCCAGAAAACTTGGCAATAAGGTCGATGAGGCAGAAGAGGGCGAGAACGAGGAGAATGAAAGCTATTTTATTTTTAAACGTTGGGAGAATTTTGTGGCGCCTCGTGTTTATCCAAGCGGCGACATTGGTCAATTGGTTCAATCGGGTATTAATTATCAGGACTTCCTGACCGCGTATAATGCGAACAACTCAAGTTTAAAGGGTGGTTCAAATATGCTTGCTTCTACAACATGGACTCCTATTGGTCCTTTCGGTCAAATGGGTTCTACTACAAAATCAGGCCGTCTTAATTTTATCCGATTCCATCCGGCAGGAACAAATACCATTTATGTTGGTGCTCCTGCGGGAGGTTTGTGGAAATCTACTAACGGTGGCACATCCTGGACCACTAATACTGATAATTTAGCGGTGATCGGATGTTCGGATCTGGCTATTGATCCAACCAATGCCAATATCATGTATCTGGCAACCGGTGATGGTGATGCCGGAGATACCAGAAGTATCGGTGTCCTAAAATCAACGGATGGTGGTGCTACTTGGGCAACAACTGGTTTAACGTATGGTGTTTCAAGTAATTTTTTGATCAGACGATTGATCATTAATCCAACCAACACTCAGATATTATTAGCCGCCACAAATGCAGGTGTTTGGCGTACTGTTAACGGTGGTACCAATTGGAGTCAGGTAGTTTCTTCAGGAAGTTATGATGTGGAATTTCAGCCAGGCAACCCAAATATTGTTTATACCAGCGGTGCTTCTTTTCGTCGTTCTACGGATGGTGGGGCAACATGGACACAAATCTCAGCCGGTATTACAACCGGTGCTCAAAGAATGCAAGTTGCCGTAACATCAAATAACGCGAATTATGTTTATGCTGTGGCCGCCAACGGGAGTAATGGTTTTATGGGTCTCTACAGATCAACCGATGGAGGGGTGAATTTTACAACCATGTCAACTAGCCCAAACATCCTCGACTGGAATAACCCTCCTTCAGGATCATCAGGTCAAGGTTGGTACGATCTTGCATTAGCGGCTTCGCCTCTTAACGCGAATGAAGTAGTGGTAGGTGGTATCAATGTATGGAGAAGTACGAATGGAGGAAGTACATGGGGTTGCATTGGTCACTGGACAGGTTCCGGTGCTCCTTTCATCCATGCAGATGTTCACTATTTAGAATATACAACTGCAGGAACTTTGCATGGAACCAGTGATGGAGCGGTTTACAGATATACCGGTTCTGCCTGGACAGACATTGAAGGTACTATGAACATCTCTCAGATCTATAAGATCGGTTGTTCAGGTGTAACGGCTAATAAATGTATTACCGGCCATCAGGACAACGGATCCAATATTTGGAACGGCGCAAGCTATAACGCTTCTTTAGGAGGTGATGGTATGGATTGTTTTATCGATCGTACCAACGATAATAACATGTTTGCCGAACAATATAACGGACAGTTGAAAAAGTCAACCAACGGTGGCGGTTCATGGGGTTCTTGTACTTCCGGTTTATCAGGAAGTGCTAATTGGGTTACTCCTTGGAAACAGGACCCTCAAACTGCAAATACCATTTATGTTGGTTTGTCGACATTATGGAAATCAACTAACCTCGGAACTTCATGGACTACCATGGCCGCATTACCTGTAACAACGGGTGCTATTATCGAATTTGCCGTGGCTCCCAACAATAACCAAGTAATTTATGTCTTAAAAAGTTCAGGTATTTTTAAAACTACTAACGGCGGAACAAGCTGGACAACCGTTACAGGTTCTGTCCCTGTCGGTTCGGGTGCACCAACCTTCATCACTATCGACCCGCTCGATCCAAACAACGCTTGGGTAACCTTGAGTGGTTATTCTGCGGGTAATAAAGTATTTGTTACAACAAATGGTGGAACAAGCTGGACCAACTTTACAGCCAACCTTCCTAATATTCCCGCAAATTGTTCGGTTTATCAGGGAGGAACAAACGACCGTATCTATGTAGGTATGGACGTTGGTGTTTATTATAGAGATGCTTCGTCAGGAACCTGGACTTTATATAATACAGGTTTACCTAACATGCCAATAAAGGATATGGAAATTTCGCAAGCTGCTTCGTCAAAAATTCGTGCTGCTTCTTACGGACGCGGCGTTTGGGAGGTGGATGTTCTACCTGCAAATATTCCACCTGCAAGTACCTTCTCAGTTGCTTCTGCCGCAAAATGCGCAGGAAAACCAATTTATCTGAATGATCAATCGACTAACGGACCAACCAGTTGGAGCTGGACAGTAACACCAATGACCGGTGTAACGTTAAATACTTCTACCTCACAAAATCCGACACTTACTTGTAATAACGCAGGAACTTATACGGTTTCTATGATCGCTACAAATGGTGCGGGTTCAGGACCGGTTACAGTACAAACAATTGTTGTTACCCCTAATCCTACTGTTACAGTAAGCTTGGCAAACCAAACAGTGTGTGCAAACAGTAACGTTACTTTAACAGCATCAGGTGCGGCGGGATATAACTGGAGTTCCGGTGGAGGAAATGCAGCAACTGCGGTATATAATGTTGTAGCTTTATCTACTTACACAGTTACAGGATCAACTGCTGGATGTACAGGAACTGCTGTGGCAACAGTTGCAACAAAAACATTACCTGTTATCAGTGCTACCGGATCAAATACGAATTTATGTATTGGACAAACCACAACTTTAAGCGCATCGGGTGCTGCAAGCTATACCTGGAATCCTGGTAATATTGTTGGTGCAACAATGACCAGTTCTCCAAGCGTTTCTACAACCTTTACTTGTTCAGGAACGGGTGCTAACGGCTGTTTTGGAAGTACTACTATAAATATTTTTGTTTCGCCTTGTACCGGAATCTCTCAGGTAGTTTCAAACGTAGGTATTTATTCTGTTTATCCTAACCCTACGTCTGGAAAATTAACCATTCAGGTTCCGGTTAATAAAGCGATAACTGTTACGGCGGAAATGTTAGATCTTGCAGGGAAAAGCATTCTTAAACAGACCATAAATTATTCGGCAGGTGAGAATTCTTACAATTTGAACCTCGGAGGTTTATCGGCAGGAATGTATTTCCTAAAGCTTAATTCAAGTGAAGGAAATCCGCAGATCATCAGGATCATTAAAGACTAAACAATGTAAATTCCGCAAAAGGCCCGGCGTGATATCGTCGGGCCTTTTTTGTTTATAACACGATCCTGTTTCTGATCTTGAATTGAGTACCCATCTCCTTCATTTTTTTTGAAAATGCCTGATTGTAATAAGCGGGAAGTTCATTACTATTTGAAAAGAACTTATGGTATTTTTGGAGTAGATGCGGATAATGTTTTTCCACCGCTCTTAAAACAAGTGTTTTGCTATCACTTGTACTATTTCCGAATAAGGTAATAGTAGCAGGCATAACGTACTGAGCACCTACCTCCTTAAATTTAACGAACATTTGTTCAAGCGATTCGGCGGTATCACTTATGTATGGTAATAAAGGCATCATACTAACACCACTTAAAAACCCCTGATCCACTGCCTTTCTTAAAGTTTCTGATCGTTGGGAAGGAGGAGTAGCTCCCGGTTCGAAAATTTTTGAGACCTTATCGTCTAAAGTGGAAAAGGAGAATGTGATAAAAACTTTATCATTCAATTTATGCTGTAGATCATAAGGTAAAATAGCGTGTTTGTTTATTTCTTTAAGAAGATCAAAATCCCTCTTTACTAAGTCAGATTTTGTAATGATGTGTATAGGGAATTTATGTTTTAAGATGACCTCTAAAATTCTTCGGGTAAGTTTTTCTTCTTTTTCAAATTGCAGATAGGGGTCGGTGGCCGAAGATAATACAATAAAGCCGTATTGATCTTTAGCCGCCCGGTTCTTTAATTGTTTATCCAATAATTCAACAGCATTTGTTTTGATGGAAAGTTTTTCCTCCATGTGCGTACCGTATTTGCTTCCTCTTATATAGCAATACAAGCAATTGAACGAGCATCCACTGTAAGGATTGATAGTATAATCATCCAAAAACCACGAATCACGTTTTTTTGTTTTGTTTAAGATGGTTTTAGCAAGAATGTTCTGTGCCATACTAACCGATATTTAGGTTTTCCTAGTTAGAAACGCAGGTAAAAACAATTTTAAGGATTGATTAAGCTCCCAATCACTTTTTAGCCTTGAATTTTGCTAAACCTTTGTCCAGCCACTGAATGTATTTTTGGATATCGGGATCGTAACTGGTGGAATCGCTGTAATGATTTTCATCCCCATCAATGATCCAGTACTGTGGTTGGGTACTTGATTCGTATTTTGTATTTTGAAGATAGCTCCATCTATCACCGACTTTTTTTAATGTTCTTTTCGAAGCGTGCCAGGTTACTTCTGTTTGTAATTCTGCCGGTAATTCTTTTTTATCATCTACGTATAATGATATCAGAACAAAATCTTCGCTTAATTTTCTTTTCACATCGGGGTCGCTCCATACCTGACCTTCCATTTTCCGGCAATTTACACAGGCCCATCCCGTAAAATCGATCATAACCGGTTTATTCACTTTTTTAGCGTAAGCTAAGCCATGGTAATAATCATCAAAGGCCGGAATACCGTTTGGTCCTCGGTGTGCGTGTTCAGGTAGATCTTCGTGTTTTGTATCGGAGCTTCCTTTTTCTGTTTTTCTGCCGCCAAAACCGTCGGGCGATTCGCTATAAAAATCGGGAGGAGGAAAACCGCTTATTAATTTTAAAGGCGCACCCCATAAACCGGGAATTAAATAAATAGTAAATGAAAAAGATAAAATGGCGATCATTAACCGCGTTACCGAAATATGCGGCACATCACTATCGTGCGATAATTTGAACCATCCCATCAAATAAGCGCCCAATAATGCAAAAACCACGATCCAAATAACGATAAAAACTTCGCGGGTAATAATGCCGGCCTGTACAACCAGATCGGCGTTCGATAGGAATTTCATAGCAAGCGCCAACTCCAAAAACCCCAATGTAACTTTAACCGAATTTAACCATCCGCCCGATTTTGGTAAAGTGTTTAACCATCCAGGAAATGCGGCAAACAATCCAAACGGCAACGCCAACGCCAATGAAAAACCAAACATCCCAAAGAATGGACCAGCTAACGCACCGGTGGCAGCGGCTTGAACAAGTAATGTGCCTATAATTGGTCCGGTACAAGAAAAAGAAACCAATCCTAAGGTAAAAGCCATAAAGAAAATTCCTACTAATCCGCCTTTATCCGATTTAGCGTCTATTTTGTTTACAAATGCTGAGGGTAAAGTAATTTCAAAAGCGCCTAAAAAAGAAATGGCAAATACCACCAGCAAAACAAAGAATGCTAAATTAAACCAAACGTTTGTAGCTAAATTATTCATAGCGTCGGCACCAAAGATCAAAGTAACCCCTAAACCCAAAACAACGTAAATCACAATAATGGATATAGAATAGATCAAAGCGTTACGAACACCAGCGGCTTTAGTTTTACTTTGTTTGGTGAAAAAACTTACGGTCATGGGTATCATTGGAAATACACAAGGCGTTAATAGGGCTAATAGACCCCCAAAAAATCCGGCAATAAATAGCCCCCAAAAACTTTTATCAGATTTGCCGTCCGCTGGCTGTAATTCAGAAATTTTTGCTTCGCTTGATGTAAGTGTTGAATTTGCAGGTGCAACTGTTTCGGTTGCTACCACGGATGAATCGGAAACAGCCGAATTAGTTTCAACAGCTAATGTTTCTGTTGCGCTTCCGGATACTTCTGCCCCTTCTATTTTAAAATTAAATTCGGCAGGTGGTGAAAATTTTTGACATTGCGTTTCATTGCAAGCCATGCCGTCAATATATCCTTTTATAATAAAGGGCTCACCGGTAAGTGCCTTGATCTTTTGTTTAAAGGTGGCTGTGTTTTCAAAATAACGCATAATGGCGTTTTCAAATACCGGCTCAGGTTTCTCGATTGGTTTTGGTTCAACCGTTTTACCAATTAATTTATAATCCTTTGATTTTTCAAATTCAAAAATAGTTGGTAAAGGACCATCAGGTGTTTCAATTTGCGAATACAAATGCCAGGTGGGCTCTATTTTTGCTTTAAATGATAATTCAAATTCATCGGGTCCGGTCTTTTTTTGCGAAAAGCTCCAAGTAACATATTGTTTGCCCTGAGCAAAAATAACCGTTGTAAAAATAACAGCAAGAAAAGTGGTAAACAGTTTGTATACTCTCATAACCTGGTTAATTTGATCGGGATCATTCTATAAATTAATAATAATAAATTCAGTTTTTAAAATAAAAGTAAATACTCCGATATTCCAATTATTTTTTTACAAAAGCAGGAATATTAATTGACAATTCAGATACTTTAGGGGGTAAGCACATGGTACTGTTACAGCTTACGTACTCTAGTTTTACTACTGTGGTAAATTGTTTTGGATTGAGGCGTTTTATTTTTTGTTTAAAAACGGCTTTACCTTCAAACGAAAATACTTTCGCCTCAAAAGCTTTGTCAAATTCTTCTTTGGCGTTTTCTTCAGTTGTTTTATCTTTTAGCTCAAAGTTTTTCGCGGGGGTAAAAGTGAATGAAGTATTTATTGGTCCGGCATCGGTGAGTCTCTGCGAATAGATGTGCCAGCCCATTTCAATATTAGCAGTTATGGTTATCTCGCCCTCACTTTCGTTTAGTGAGGTGTATGAGCCGGTCCAGGTTACCGGATTTTGTGTTTGTCCGATAAAAAATAAAGGACATAATAACAGGATAACAAGGAAGTTTTTAAATCTCATATCAAAAAAATAATTCTTATAAATTTCATCAAAAAGGACCGAGAAATAAAAAAATAAATACTAATAATCGTTAAAGGGCTCAGGAATTTTGATTTATTTCTATTAATAAATTACTGGTTATTTTGTTAAAATGTGAAGAAACGACACGTTATTTTGTTAAAATATACGTTTTTTGTTGAAAATTGGCAATTTTCAACTTTTTCTTAGGCCCAATTTCCTGTCCAAAATTTCATTCGAAATTCATTATGAACAAGAGTGGTTTGGAGGAAAAAAAGCGAACAATTTTGAACAGGCATAAAAGTTTTTTTCTAA
>JBGASH010000343.1:0-2269 GCA_044229775.1 Bacteroidia bacterium | reverse complement strand
ATAACCATTTCATAGCAGATCCCCGGGGGCAGGAATTGATGATTAGGGTTAGCCTGCCCCTTTTTTTAATTATGGAATAACATTCAAATTAAAAATAAATACTATGGCAACGTTTGATCTATTTAGAAACAAAACCTTGTCGGAGCATAAGGAGTTTCACGAAAGGAAAGAGGCGATCAGTATTCGAAAAGTTTGTTTAACAAACGGTTTTTTAACTTCTGTTTTGCTGATCATGACCTTTATCGCGTTCACCGCGCTTAAACACTTTGCAATTTCTCAACTAAGTGTCGCCAATTTTTTCATTCTCTTTTTCGGCGTTTATTTCGCGCTCGAAAATTATAGTCCAACCGGAAAAGGCGAGAGCATTGATTATTTTGAGGGTTTTAAAGTTGGATTACTTACATCTGTTATTGCAGTAGGAATTCATGCCTTGTTCTTTTTGATCTATTCAGGATTGGATCCCACCTTGCTAAATTACTTTCATGAGAGTTCTTTTTTGAAAGGTTTAGCGCACCCGTTCACTTTAGCGGCGGGAATATTGTTTGAAGGAATGGCTTCGGGGCTTATAATTACCTACTGTTTGATGCAGTATTTTAAAAAGAACTAAATCACCTTCTTAAATATGGAGCAGGGCCTGATCGGGCGATCGGGCTCTGTTTTTTAGCAAAAGTATTTTGTGCAGCTCAGAATTTTTTTGTGGTTTAAGATCTAAATCTTACATTTAGTATCGTAAAACCCCAACATGGATCTGTATAGTTTGTACAAACAGTTTGATAAAGATAAGATCTGTCTTTCTTATCTAGGTGATTTTGACGACGAGGTAACGCACAACATCATTGAACTAAGCGATTTTAATCTTCAAAATAATACCGACCTCATTAAAATTAAAAGCCGCGTATCTTTTTTAATTGCAGAGTGTTTTCAAAATGTGGTGCGCCACAAAATGGAATCGGCTAAGACCGATACTAAAAACGAAAAATTCTTTCAGGTAAATATTTTTCCCGATCTGGTATGTTTAAGTTCGGCTAACCCTGTTAGCGCCACCACCCGAAAATTCATTAACGAAAAGATCAGTCAGCTTAACGCCTTAAGCGAAGAAGAATTAAAGAACCTGCATCAAACCTTATTGGGCAACAGCGATTACACCGCAAAAGGCGGTGCCGGTTTGGGATTGATAGAAATGGCCCGTAAGTCGCGCCATCCTTTGCGTTATTTTTTCAAGGACATAG
Organism: Bacteroidia bacterium; assembly: GCA_044229775.1. Lineage (GTDB taxonomy): Bacteria > Bacteroidota > Bacteroidia > B-17B0 > Aurantibacillaceae > JAHEYG01. Next base: position 1,040 of record JBGASH010000343.1, on the reverse strand, counting down.
ACGCGAACAAAAGCGAATTTTTTTTAACACTGGAGGTGATCAACAAAAAAGCGGCCGAGCCCGAGACCAGTAACCACATACAGCGCGTAGTTGAAAATTATTATTGTCTTGCCGAGCGCAATATTTTATTGATGTATAAAGGCGAATTTACCAAAGAGAGCGTTAATTCTATTACCGAAATGCTGCAACCTAATTTAATAAAGAGCGATGAGAATATTGGGGTTGGAAAAAAGGCGCTCATTGTTATTTTAGAATTGATCCAGAATATTTCGAAACATGGTCTATCCATAGGTGGCAATAAGAACGGCATCTTTTTTATGTCGAACAAAGATGGGCATTACAACGTATCGGCCGGTAATTTTATAAGTAAAAATAGCGCAAAAAAAATAAGCGAGCGGTTAAGCGCCATGCAAAAATTATCGGTGGAGGAAGTGAATAAGTTGTATAAATCGGTTTTATTTGACAACGATATTTCCGCGGAAGGTAACGGCTCATTAGGAATTTTGGAAATTGCCAAGGTGAGCAAGAATCAATTTGATTTTAAGATCCTGGAATTGGACAACGAGGTAAGCTTTTTTGAGATCAATGTAAGATTGTAAGAATGGAAAAGTTATTTATAGCTTCTACCAGTACAACTCCCGAAATAGATTTCGACGGCAATAAAGGCGATTTTAAAATTGTTGGCCGTTCTTTCCCCGAAAATGTATTTGAGTTTTACACCGAAGTATTGAATTACATTGATGCGTTTGTTAAGGATCCGTCGCCGGTCACTAACGTAACCTTTAATCTTAATTATTTTAATACCGCTTCCTATAAGATCATAGTAAAGATGCTTTTGGCTTTTACTAAGATCGACAAGAACCGATCGAAGGTTACCATAAAATGGTTGAGTCATAAGAACGATCTTACCATTATTGAAAAAGGGGAAGAGCTTAAAGAGTATATTAACCTTAATTTTGAAATTGTACAGGAATGAAAAACGCCCTCATAACTTCATTCATCCTTGTTTTTTGTTTATTTCAATTAGCATTTTCGCAACG
>JBGASH010000342.1:0-2294 GCA_044229775.1 Bacteroidia bacterium | reverse complement strand
CAACCGGTTTTGAATACACATTAACTTGTTTAATAATGGTATCGGAACAGCCTTTATCGGTAACGGCGATCAATTTGGTGTTAAATATTCCGGAAAGCGGCATAACCAAACTCGGCGAAAATGTATTATCATCAAATATACCGTCGCCATCCAGATCCCAATACCAATTGGTAATGTTTGATCCATTGGCCAATGTAATGTTATTAAAACTGCTTAAACCACCCTGACAAATATTATTATTTGAGAAATCAGCTTTTGGCGATGGAAATAAATTAAAAGTTTGTTTAATACTATCCGTACAACCACTGGTATTTGTAACCACTAATTCAACAGTTTGTGTTATAGCACTTGTGTAAACATGCGTAGCGGTTGGTGAAGTGCTGTTAGGCGTTCCATCATGCCACTTCCAAACGAAACCCGATAAAGGCGCACCGCCGTTCGTGGAAGAGTTATTTACAAACAGCATTGGCATATTGGTACAAGCTTGCGTAAAACTAAAGGCAGCGAAAGGTTTAAAGCTTGCTAAAACAGTAGTTGTCACGATGGTTTGAGTGGTAGGACATCCACCTGAAATAGTGGCAGTATAAACACCAGGTTGATTAACCACGGCAATAGAGTTTGAAGCAGAGCCTACAATACCTGGTCCGTTCCAGGTATAAGAAGCAGTGCTGGCAGATACGGAAACGATGACATTAGCTGTTGGATTAGGGTTACATGATAACGGTCCGGTGTTAACTACCGTAGCCGACATCACTGCAACCGGACAATTACCGGTGGCATTTGGACATGAAGCGAAATCGCTGGGGTGAACAATACCGGGACCTGGAGCAAAGTTAACTGACGGTCCACTGATGGGACCAACAAAAAAACCGCTTGAATTTCTGCAAAAAACTGTTCCGTTTATAACGGCCATACCCCCTCCGGCAACAGTGGTTGGCATTCCGGTAATGTTATAGGTATTTAAAAGCGTTCCGTTAGGATCAAATTTTCTTAAGCTTTGCGGATTAGTAGTTTGAAGTACATACCAATCGCCGTTACAATCGCAGGAAATATCATAAGGGCCACCACCATTAAAACCCGGAATGGTCATTAGTAAAACATCATTACCTGTTCCGTTGTATTTGTAAACTTGTCCGGTTGATCCTACTAAATTATAAACAAAACCGCCACCACTTCCCAAATTTACGGCCCCTCCATTGGTAACCGAGTGCCCGGTGTTTACCCAAGCACTGCCATTCCACCAGTTGTATTGTCCTCCTATAATGGTGTAAAAAGTTGGGCAAGGTCCGGCCGCGTTAAGGTTTGGCCCAAGACATAAACCCGTACCACCAGAGGGAATATTAGTATTAGAAGGATTCGTTGCGCTTAAAGGCAAGTTGGGATCATAAACCTGAATTGGGTTGGTATGTAGATAGATATTTGTGCTAGGACACTGAGGGATAGTAAATTGCGAGCGCACAGAAGTAATCATTAAAAAAAATAAAGCTATGCAGGCAATTTTCCTCATTTATTGAGATAAGGTCACAATTATTATACCATAAAGTTAAAAATACGAGTGTTAAAACGACCTTTTTTAACTAACATTTTGTTCATGTTTAGTAAGTGATAAGGTAGGTTCACTCAGTCGTCGAATGGCAATAAACAGAAAGCCATTCGAATTCGTGTTGTTTTTATATGGCCAAAAGTGCTGCTTTTTCTTTGTGGTTTTAAAAACATAAAGTAGATTTGCACCCCGTTCTAAAATCAATTGCCTCAATGGCGACCCTTCGACAAACTCAGGGTCCGCCGTTAAAACAAATTGGATGGAAAGTAAAAAATAAATACTGAGCTTGTCGAAGTATGCCTCGATGGCGGAATTGGTAGACGCGCTGGTCTCAAACACCAGTATCTTCACGGATATGCCGGTTCGACCCCGGCTCGAGGTACAAAAAGCAGAGAAATTTCTCTGCTTTTTCTTTTTAAATTTACGCCAACATTTACCTCAAGAAAGAAATGGATACAGCGATAAAAAATATTGACACCTACATTGCTATACAACCGCAAAACGTACGAGAACAACTTGAAAGGTTGCGTTTCGCCATCCAAAAAGCGGCACCAAAAGCAGAGGAGCTTATTAGTTACGGAATGCCGGCTTTTAAATACCATGGGATGTTGGCGTATTTTGCGGCCTATAAAAATCACATCGGTTTTTATCCCACTTCTACTCCAATTAAAGCCTTTAAAAAAGCGCTTTCGGGTTACAAACATTCAAAAGGGACGGTGAAATTTCCATTGGGGAAACCCATTCCTTTAAC
>JBGASH010000048.1:0-19099 GCA_044229775.1 Bacteroidia bacterium | reverse complement strand
CGGCCGATACCTTTTCCCAATTTTTTTCTTTCATAAATTGAATGGCCGCAGGCACTGTTAAAAATGCTGAGAAATCGCGTGTGCCTTGCATTTGATGATAATCCAAAAATTTGGAAGGCGACGGCGTAGGGCTTTCAAATCCCCAGCTTATTACTAATGGATCGAACAAGGATTGAAATTCTTTTTTTACGTATAAGAATGAGCAGCCTTTAGGTGTCATCATCCATTTATGACAGGCACCAGTGTAAATATCTGCTTTCAATTCAGCAAGGTTTAACGGAATGTGTCCCGGAACATGTGCGCCATCAACAATGGTCATTAGTCCTTTTTGTTTTGCTATTTCGCAAATTTCCTTAACGGGAAAAATAAGTGCGGTGGTACTGGTGATCTGATTAATAAAAATAGCTTTGGTTTTATTGGTGAGGCCTTTAAAAAAAGTTGTTATGAATTCTTCTTTCGTGGTAATAGGGAGTTCAACATGGTTAGCAACAAATTTAGCGCCGGCCTTTTTGCAATAATAATTCCATGTAGTATCAAGTGCGCCGTATTCGAGATCGGTACTTAAAATTTCATCACCGGGTTGTAGTTTAAAACTTTTAGCCACCATGTTAATGGCGTAAGATGGATTTGTGGTATACACCAGATCGTTGGCGTCACAATTAATATACTTTGCCAGCGCCTCGCGTGATTGCTTCAGGTATTCTAATCCATTCACCGTCATAAATTGTACCGGATGGCGTTCCAATTCCAATTGCCATTTTTGATAATCGGCAAAAACGGGTTTAGGGCAAGCGCCAAAGGAACCGAAATTTAAAAAAGTGATCTCGGGATCCAATAAAAATTGTGATGTGAAATTTTGGCTAGGCATAAATTACGATTTTAAATCTTGCTCATTTCCTTCAGCGCGTTCACCAATGTATCCATCTCTTGTTGCGTAGTAAAAACATTTGGCGTGATCCGGCAACCCTGAACGCCTTTTCCATCAATAGCCACCGTATAAATTTTATACTTCTCTAAAAGTGTTTTAGCCATATCGGCCGGTTTCATATTTTTAATTCCCACGTTAGCAATTCCACACGAACGCGTAATGTCTTCAGGGGTATTAAGAATAATGTTAGGAAGGTTTCTTACTTGCTTTACCCAATGGTTTTGTAAAAACCGCAAGCGTTCTTCTTTTCTTTTCGCACCTATCTTGCTATAAAATTCCAACGCATTAGCGATGGCAAGGTCGGTATGAACCGGTATGGTTCCGGTGTGATTTAATCTTGAAATATCATCTGTTTTTCTTTCGCCTTCGGCCAACAATGGCCACACTTTCGAAATATGTTCTTTTTTTACATACAGCATTCCTGCTCCTAACGGAACGCTTAACCATTTATGCAAACTGCACCCGTAATAATCGCAATTAAGATCAGGGATCTTAAAATCGATATGTGCAAAAGCGTGTGCGCCATCCACCATTACCGGCACACCTTTTGAATGCGCCATGTCGCAGATCTTTTTCACCGGTAAAATATGCCCGGTAATATTTATCATATGGCAGATCATTAACAATTTTGTTTTCGGGGTGATGGCTTTTGCATATATATCTACTACCTCTTCGTCGGTTTTCGGGTTCATAGGAACGTTCAAAATCTTGTTTACTACACCGTAACGTTTTCCTATTTGCTTGAACATGTCGAGCATGGCACCATAATCCTGGTCGGCCATAACGGCCTCATCCCCTTCCTTCCAGTCCAACCCACCAATGATCATATCCAATGATTCGGTGGTATTTCTTGTAATGATCAATTCCTCACCCGTACAACCTGCCGCTTCTGCCAGTTTTGCAGTAATTGCTTTTTTATTATCGTACTGAACGGTACGCATGTAATACGCACCTTGCAAATTCACATCACGTACATGTTGGATAAATGCTTCCAGTATCTCTTCGGGCTGTATGCTATAGTAACCATTTTCGAGGTTAATATAATCGGGCTTTAATTTATATCCTTTGCGAATAGCTCCCCAAAAATCTTCTGCTTTGGCTACTTCGGTTGCAGGTAAATGTGATACCGAATCTACTAATTTTCCGAGTGCCGAAAAATTAACAAGACTGCCTAAACCAAGAAGGGATGATGTTTTCAAAAATGTGCGTTTGTCCATTGCTATGAATTGAGCTAATAAATATAGCTATTAATGTTTGATAAAATTAAACATTATTAAATAACTTTCTTTCTGTTCTTTCTTTTGCTTGATCAAAAGAAAGAACCAAAGAAAAATCAAGGCTTGCATTTTATCCTTTGCTATGGCAATTTTTTAGGTTCGTCAATAGCTACAAAATGGGTGATCTCCTTGGGTCCCCCTGGCGGAGCTACCCATTTTGTTTAACGCTATTGCCTTCACCTAAAAAATCGGATAAAATGAGGCCGTCTTAACCATTCAAAAGAAATTCGACAGTAGAGGATTTTTTGTTAATTTTTACTTGATGGAAAAAGTAAGTGAAAAAATTAGAGCGCTAAATAACCGCCGCCAGCCTCACAATTTTAATAAATCTAACTTTATAATAAGGCGATTCGTTAAAGGTGGTAATGATAACGCCATTTCTTTTTTTTCCTGAAGAGCTATGCATAAACGTAACCTCTTCTCCAGGATTTGATAAAATAATACCAACATGGCCTGGTTTTCTGATCTTTCCATTGGTGCCCGTAAAAACAATTATATCGCCGGGTTTACAGGAATCCAAAGGAATTTCTCTTCCCATTTTTTCGTAATCCATTGATGCCCTTGGTACATTGATATTATAATGCGTAAACACATAATAAACAAAGCCGGAACAATCGAAACCGCTTTTGGGACTTACCCCGCCGTAGAAATACTTTATGCCCAGCTGTTGCTTTCCAAAATTTAAAATGCTGTCAACAGAAACAGCGGGTTCTGGTTGGGAAATTCCAAAAAAAGGAATAAAGAAAAGAAAATATATTAAGCGTTTTTTCAACCCTTAAATATACTCATTTATACAAAAGCGTAATTACAAAAAACTAAACGGTAGATATGCCGTTCACATCAGTTGTTAAAACTTCACTCATGTAATTGAGGAAAGGACGAGCCGCTTTAAACGTTTCGCTTAGCGTCTTAGCGAAATTAGGAGAAAGTACTTCTTTGTCCTTAAACCGTTTCATCACATAAAATTGTTTGTAACGCAACAGGTCTATAGCAGGACTATTGGCATCGTATCCTTTGGGGGTGGTCTTTACCTGGTCGCCTTCAAGTTCACCGAATGTTTTAATAAAATTTTTACTTTTTAAGATCTTTCTTAGTGGAGTAGCATCATAAGCAAATTCATCGCGAATGCGTTTAAGATCGGCCGGCTCAGGACCCCAAAAACCACAGGCAGCAAATGAATCGCCCGCTTCAATATGAAAATAATATCCGCCGCGCAATTGCTTGGTGGCTCTTGTGAATCTTCCGGCCCAATGGGTTTTGTAAGGCTTTTTATCTTTTGAGAACCGAACATCTTTATAAATGCGGAATAAACTTTTTTTTCCACTGGGTGTTTCGATCTTATCGTGACCATTCATCATCACCAACAGATCATCCGCAAATAATTCAAGGTCTTTTAATTCTTTCAAATAACAGTCTTTGTGTTTATTGAACCAATCACGGTTATTATGTTTTTTAAGTTGCTTTAAGAACTCGAGGTTGGAAGGATTTATTTTTGCTTTTGCCATGTTGTAAAATTAATAAAATTCTAAAATAGTAAACTAAATACTGTGCCTTCTCCCGGGTTGGATTGCACCTGAATATTCCCTCCATGAAGCAGCATCACCTGTTTGCATAAACTTAAGCCGATACCACTTCCGGTTTTTTTTGTGCTAAAAAAAGGAATGAAGATCTTTTCAAGTATCTCAGGCCGGATACCATTACCATTGTCAGATACCTTTATGATGGTTCTTTCCATTGGCGAAGCTTCGGCCGAAATAATAATTTTGGCGTTGGATCTTTCACTTACTGCATCGATCCCATTTAATAAAAGATTGATCATAACTTGTTCTAATAAATTCACATCTGCCTCCAGACTTAAAAACGGATCGCGCAAAATTATTTCCAGTTCTATTTTCTTTTTTTCGAGTGTGGGCTGCATTAAGCGTTGTACATGTTCAAAAAGATCCATCACTACGATCTTAGCAACATTGGCAACCGTTATCTTACTTAAACTTCTATACGTTTCGGTAAATTTTAAAAAGTCCTTCGCTTCTTTTTTTAATGGTATTAATTCCCATTTCAATATCATTTACCGCCTCTTTTGAATTTCCGGGGTTGTTGAGCGAATCTTGTATCCGGTCTTTTAATGTTTCTGCCAACGATGAAATAGGCGCCACCGAATTCATGATCTCATGGGTCATAACGCCCAATAATTTTTGCCAGGCCTTTGATTCTGTCTCATCCAATGCTTCATTGATGTTTTGAAAGGCGATCAGTTTGTATTTCTTTTCGGCGGTTTGAAAAGTTGTGGCCGCTAATAATATTTTAAAACTGCTGCTGTTCTTTTGTAAAGAACTTATTTTATTGTTCCCAGGACGAAGCTGCATAATTTCATTGTAAAGCTCGGCGTTTCGTTTTTCCAAAGAATGGATCGTTTTTAGATAGGGTATTTGCAAAAGTTTCTTAAGTGATTCATTCATCCAAAGCACTTCGCCGTCTTCCACTTCGTAAGAAAGGATTCCTGTCTCAACAATCTCCAGAATGTTTTGCAAATGCAAATACTGTGTTTCTTTTTCCTTGCTAATGTCCTTAAAAGTGGCATTGATCTCATTAAATCCCGAGCGAAACGGTTGTAATTCTACCGGGGCGTGTTTTACATCAAAATTACGTGAGAAATCGCGGTATTGTACCGATTCTACAAATTGTTCGATCTCGCTTTGTGCTTTTTTATGGAAACGGTAATAATCAAAGAAAAGAAAAATAATTATCGGCACTATAATTAGCTCTGCCAAATACCATTCCTTCACAAGGCAAAACGACGCCGCGAACAGGGCTATAAAAACCAAGGTCGCTTTTAAAAAAATGCTTCTCCAGAATTTTCTAAATATCATATTTACTCAATCTCCTATAAAGTGCGGTACGAGTAATACCTAGTTCCTTCGCTGTTTTTGTGATGTTGCCGTTATTTTTTTCTATAACTTTTAAGATCGTTTGTTTTTCTATGCTGCTCAATTTAGTATCGCTCTCTTCAGTTGTGTCCTTCCCTCCCGATTCTAAAGGTGAAAAGATAAGATCGTTAGCGGAGAGCGTTTCATTATCGGCCATAATGATGGCGCGCTCAATAATGTATTGCAGTTCACGCACATTTCCGGGGTAATTGTAATTCAGCAATTTTGAAATGGCCTTCTCGTCAAATTCTACATTACTTTTAAAATATTTATTGCCATAAAACTTCGCGAAATGTTTTGCGAGAAGAATGATGTCGTCTTTTCGCGTACGAAGTGGTGGAACCGTAATTTCCACAGTATTTATCCGGTAAATAAGGTCTTTTCTGAATTTATTTTCGTTGGAAAGATCGCTGAGCGGAAGATTGGTAGCGCAGATCAAACGAATATTAATGGGAATGGAACTATTTGTCCCCAATTTCACAATTTGACGGTTCTGTAAAACACTCAATAACTTGGCCTGCTGTTGCAAAGAAATATTTCCGATCTCATCTAAAAATAACGTACCGTTATTAGCTGCCTCAAATCTTCCTACGCGGTCTTCTTGCGCATCGGTGAACGCGCCCTTTTTATGCCCGAATAATTCGCTTTCAAATAACGTTTCTGTTAAAGCGCCTACATCCACTTTTACGAAAGGTTGTTGGGCTCTGAGCGATCGTTTATGAATGGCTTTGGCTATGAGATCTTTTCCGGTACCGTTCTCTCCTAAAATTAATATGTTGGCGTCGGTAGGCGATATTTTTTCTATCTTATTAAAAATATCCATCATCACTTCGCTTTTGCCGATCAATTCGTTGTCGGAATAATTTTCGTTTAGTGTTGTATGGTGACCATTATTCTTCTTGCTTAAAATATCTTCTATTGTGTCAATGAGCTTTTGGTTGTTCCATGGTTTTACCAAAAAATCGGAAGCCCCTTCTTTCAAAGAGCGAATAGCCAGATCGATATCCGCGTAAGCGGTGATCATTACCACCGAAATTGCAGGATGCGCTTCTTTTATTTTCTTCAACCAAAAAATGCCTTCATTGCCTGTATTAATGGAAGCATTGAAATTCATGTCAAGCAAAATAAGATCGAATGAATGTTTTTTAATAAGGGAAATTAAATTCTCAGGATTTTTTTCGGTCACAACTTCTGTAACCACATTTTTAAGCAACAAACTTATGGCTGTAAGCACATCCTTATCGTCATCCAAAACCAATATGCTGGCCTTTTTTAAATTCATTTGCTTTTAAATCTTCTGCAAGTTAACTAATTGACAAAAACACTTTTAAAAAATAAATTGAACAAGTGTATCAAAACCGTACACTTTGTGTGCGATTCCGGACAAAGGCATTTTTTTTGAAAACTTAAACAGTTGATCCTCAAAATTAAGCATTATTGGCACATTATTCTCTATGAACTTTACGTTTATTCATGTTAATTATAAGTGTATGACGGCTTGAGTCTTTAGTAGTAGAAAGGTTCGGCTGTCATACATTTTGTTACTACTTTTAGAATTATGGACAAGATGGACAGGGTTATTGAAAAGAAAAAATGGCCCGCTAAAAAAATAATGGGCGTTGCCGGTGGGACAGGAATTATCTTGCTCATTATAGGAAGTTTTTATTTCACTTCCGGAAAATCAAAACTTAACGTTAACAGCGATCGCATCACTATAAGCGAAGTTACCAAAGGAACCTTTAAAGAATTCATTCCCGTTAACGGGATAGTACTTCCGCTTACCACTATTTACCTCGATGCTCAGGAAGGCGGACGCGTAGAAGAAAAATTTGTGGAAGACGGCGCCTTCCTAAAAAAAGGAGATCCTATTTTAAGACTTGCTAACACCGATCTGGAACTTACACTTGCTAATCAGGAAACCTCGGTATTCAATCTTTTAACACAAATGCAGATCTCACGGAACGCGGCGCAACAAAATACCATTATGAAATTAAACCAGGGCACCGATGTGGAGAATGGTTTTAAAGAAGCCGAGCGTATTTATAAACTCAACAAAAAATTATTGGAGCAGCAGGCCATTTCTGAACAGGAATTTAAACAATCGGAAAACACCTACAATTATTACCTGAAAAAAAAGAATCTTACTGAGGATATTTTAAAACAGGATTCGGTTTCTAACCGCCAGGAGTACAATCAAGCCAAAGAATCTTATAAAAGAACAGAAGAGGCTTTAAAGATCATGCGTAAAAAAGTTGAAGACCTGACAGTGCGCGCCCCAATTGATGGTCAGTTAACCGCCATGGATGTGGAGATCGGACAAAATAAAAATAAAGGTGAACGACTGGGACAATTAGACGCGGTTAGTGGATTTAAAGTTCGGGTGGATATAGACGAACATTACATTTCCAGAATTTACACCAACCTTATTGGCGAATTCACTTTTAACGGAAAAGATTACAAACTAAAAATCCACAAAGTTTATACGCAGGTAAGCAATGGTAAATTTCAGGTGGATATGAAGTTTGAAGGGGAAGTTCCGAAAGGAATCCGACGCGGACAAACTTTACAGATCCGTTTAGCATTAAGCGATGAAACAACAGCCATTCTTGTTCCTAAAGGCGGATTTTATCAGCAAACCGGCGGTAACTGGATCTTTATTATGAGTGCCGATGGCAGCACCGCTTACAAAACCGATATACAATTAGGCCGACAAAACCCGGAATATTACGAAGTGATGTCGGGATTAAAACCCGGCGACAAAGTGATCACTTCCGGTTACGATAATTACGAAAACACTCAGGAACTCATTTTAAAAAAATCCGATTAATAACTATACCATGACTATGATAAAAATAAACAACCTCGAAAAGATCTACCGTACCGAAGAAGTGGAAACTGTAGCGCTTAACAAAATTTCATTTGAAATTAACACCGGAGAATTTGTAGCCATTATGGGCCCTTCGGGCTGCGGCAAATCCACTTTACTCAACATTATTGGATTACTCGACGATCTTGACGGCGGTTCATTTGTATTTAACGATACTGATGTTTCGGGCTTCAACGAACGTAAACGTGCCGAAATGCGTAAGCATAATATAGGATTTGTGTTTCAAAGTTTTAACTTGATCGATGAGCTCACTGTATTTGAAAACGTGGAGCTGCCTTTGATCTATACTGGTGTTGGCACAGCTGAACGCAAAAAAATAGTAGATGAAGTTTTAGATAAAATCCAGATCGCGCATCGTCGCAATCACTACCCGCAACAATTGTCGGGCGGTCAGCAACAGCGTGTGGCTGTAGCGCGTGCCGTAGTAAACAAACCAAAATTGATTTTGGCCGATGAGCCCACCGGAAATTTAGATTCGAGAAATGGTAACGATGTGATGCAACTGTTGACCGATCTTAATGAACAGGGAACAACTATTATTATGGTAACGCACTCAGAGCACGATGCTCGCTATACTCACAGAATTATTAATATGCTCGACGGACAAATTGTAACGCAAAATTTAAAAGTGTAAAGTCAGAGTGCTTATCAATTATTTTAAAATAGCATTCAGAAGTTTGTGGAGGAATAAAGTCTTCTCCTCTATCAATATCATTGGGCTTTCTATTGGGATGTCGGCTGTTTTCTTGATCTTTCTTTACATTCAGTTCGAATTCAGTTACGATTCTTATCATACTAAAGCCAATAGGATCTATCGCTTGGCCATTGATCTAAAGACACCGGAAGAACTTATTCGTAGCCCAAAAAGTTCAGCACCCATGGCGCCTACTTTAAAGGAGGAATTTCCGGAAATAGAAAACTTTGTGAGATTTTGTCCGCATTCCATTTTAGTCCGCGTTGGCGATAAAAAATTCCAGGAAGAAAACACCTTGTTCGCCGATTCTACTTTTTTCTCGGTTTTTGACTGCCCGCTAGTAAAAGGAAATGAAAGGACAGCATTAGCCGGAAAATTGAATGTGGTATTCACAGAAAGCGCCGTTAAAAAATATTTTGGTAACGAAGATCCCATTGGTAAATCGTTGCTTTTAGGCGGCTTCGGGCATCCCGGCATCTGTACCGGGGTAATGAAAGATTTTCCCGAGAATTCACATATTAAAGCGGATATGTTATTGTCTTCGCTGACCAAAGAGTATTTTTCGAATGGTATTATGAAAGATTTTAACTGGACGAGCTGGTACACATTTTTATTGCTTAAGGAAGGTGCTAACCCTATTGGCTTACAAAATAAGTTTGTGAAATACGTCGAAAGGCATTACGGAAAGCAAACTCCCAGTGAAAAACATTCTGCGACCTTAGTATTGGAACCTTTGACAGATATTTATTTGTACTCCGAACGTAAAAGCCCCGAAGGCTTCAAATTCAGTACCGGCAACGCTTCTAACATTCGTATCTTTTCTTCAGCAGCACTTTTTATTTTACTGATCGCTTGTTTTAATTTCATCAATCTGTCTACTTCCCGCGCTTCAGAACGCGCCAAAGAAGTTGGCATTAGAAAAGTAACTGGTGCCATGCGAAGAGAATTGGTTTTTCAATTTCTCGGTGAATCGGTCATTACTTGCTTATTGGCAGGAATGATCTCTGTGATTTTCTGCTCCCTTGCCCTCCCGCTTTTTAATGAATTATCCGGTAAAATTATCTGTCATAATATTTTCGAGCACCCTAAATATTTGTTCCAATTGTTTGGAGCGGTTATAGGAATAGGTTTGCTGGCAGGCGTTTATCCTTCTCTGATCCTTTCCGGCTTCAAACCTATAAGTGTTCTAAAAGGTAAATTCTCCTCGGGAACTAAAGGTGTATTTTTACGGAAAGCCCTGGTGATCTCGCAATTCACCATTTCTATTTCTCTGATCATTGCTACCATTGTCGTGTTTCGCCAATTGAATTATATGCGCGAACAAAATTTGGGATTCAAAAAAAGTCAAATGATGGTATTGGACCATCATTTTGAACCACTAGGCCCTTTACTTGCCCATGGCTTAAAAAAAATTCCTAACGTACTCTCTGCATCAATATCAGAAAGTATTCCGGGTTACAACTTTTATAAAGTAAGAACACAAACAGACGTTGATGATAAAGAAGGGAAACCTCAGTCCTATCAAATGGATCTTTACACCATTGATTATGATTTTCTAAAACAATTTGAGATCCCGTTGGTAGCAGGGAGAAATTTTTCACGCGATTTTGCTACTGATACCGTACAAGCTATGCTCTTAAATGAGACCGCAGTTAAAAAACTGGGTTATAATTCTCCTGAAGAAGTATTGGGAAAATCCTTTTCTCAAATGGGAGATAAGGGCAAAGTGATAGGTGTTGTAAAAGATTTTCATGATCTCTCACTTAAAGACGAGATTGAACCTTTATCGCTAAGACTTACTCACGACCAAGGCACCTTCATTACCATTAACGTTGCGACTAAAAATTTACCTTCTACCATTGATCTTGTAAAGAAAGAATGGGACAAAGCCATTCCACATCGTCCGTTCAACTATTTTTTTGTTGATGAAACATTCAACAAACAATACCGGTCCGAAGAACAATTTGGAAAATTATTCTTTTATTTCGCCTTGCTGGCCATTTTTATTTCGAGCTTGGGTTTAATTGGATTAGCCACATTCACTACTTTGCAACGCACCAAAGAGATCGGTATAAGGAAAGTTCTTGGCGCCAGTGTCTCAGGAATTGTGAATCTTTTATCAAAAGATTTTTTAAGATTAGTTATCATGGCTTTTGTGTTCGCGTCGGTTGCTTCATGGTTCTTTATGAATAAATGGCTGCAGGAATACGCTTATAGAACAAATGTAGCGTGGTGGATATTTATAGTATCCGGGTTATTAGCTTTCCTGATCGCGTTGTTTTCGGTAAGCTACCAGTCCATCAAAGCCGCTGTTGCTAATCCCGTAAAAAGTTTGAGGAACGAATAGAAATGATATTGAATTATTTTAAAATAGCGTTCCGTACCCTTTTAAAAAGAAAAGGTTATTCATTATTGAATATTCTTGGTTTAACTCTGGGCATGACCTGTTGTTTGCTCATTTTCCATTACGTTTCTTATGAAAAAAGTTACGATGCGGATATTCCGGATGGAGAAAATGTTTATCGGCTCACAATGACCAATTTTCAGCATGGTGAAATAACCGATCGGTGGGCCACCACATTTCCTGCTGTTGGTCCGATCTTAAAAAAAGAATATCCTTCCGTTAAAGAATACTGTCGTTTATACCATACAAACTTCTTATTATCAAACGAATCAGGTGATAAGAAATTTCATGAGAATAAAGGTTACTTTGCTGATGCTTCTTTCATCAGGCTCTTTAATACACCGCTTATTTCCGGCAATCCTGATGAAGCGCTGAATGGACCAGACAAAATCGTGATCTCTGAGGAGATGGCCAAAAAATATTTTGGCAGTGAACCTGCCATCGGTAAAAAACTACAGGTAAAAAACGCTTCTTTCAATCCCTTTGAAGTTACCGGTGTATTTAAAGCGCATCCCAAAAATTCTCATCTGGTTATCGATTATCTTATATCGTTCAACACATTTAGTACATGGTATAAAAAATGGGGCGAAGGATTCAATACCGAAACGGGTTTTGAAATTATTGATTTTTACACCTACTTAAAACTACAGCCAGGCACTGATAAAACCAAATTTGAGGCCGATCTTGTAAAATTTACCAATAAATATATGGAACCCGACAGGGTCAGTAAAGATTACACCGAATTTAAACTTACTTCGGTAAAAGACATTCATTTGTATTCAAATGTCCAACAGGAAGCAGAAGTTAACGGAAATGGCGAAAGAGTTACTTTTCTGTTTTTGATCGCCATCTTCATTATTTTTATTGCGTGGATCAATTACATTAATTTAACAACGGCCCGTTCGGTCGAACGCGCAAAAGAAGTTGGCATTAAAAAAGTATTAGGTGCCCTTAGAATAAATCTTATTAAACAATTTACTACCGAAAACTTATTATTGAATACGGTTTCACTTGTTTTATCGTTACTGCTTTTCTTTTCATTTTTAAAACAGTTCGATAGTTTCACCGGAAGAGATTCTTTTACCGGAATTTCGTTGTCCTCTAAATATTGGTTTACCTTCATTAGCTTGTTTATCGCGGGTACTTTATTGTCAGGTATTTATCCTGCCTTCGTGCTATCAGGCTTTCTGCCTATTAAGGTTTTAAAAGGGGCATTTAAAAATTCAACATCGGGTATCAATCTCAGGCGCGGATTAATTATCTCTCAATTTTCTGTCAGCGTTATTTTGATCGCCGGAACAATTATAGTATACAAACAGCTCGATTATATGCGTAAAAAAGATCTGGGTGTTAACATCGAGCAAACACTTGTTTTACGAGGTGCCGTTTCTACAAAAAGGGAAGTTTATAAAGACATCTACGCTTCTTTTAAAAACGATATTCTAAATCAACCTTCCATTAAAAACATTACCGCTTCTAATCATGTAATGGCGCAGGAAATATTTGAGGGAACGGGTGCATCTCGTTTAGATAATAAGCAAAAAGAAAGTCCTTACATGTCTATACTCAGAGGTGATATAGATTTTATTTCGTCCTATAACATAAAGATCATTGCCGGAAGGGGTTTTTCTAAAGATTTTACTTCAGATAATAAATCTATCATATTAAATGAAACTGCCTTAAAGCCATTAGCATTTTCTTCTCCTCAAGAAGCTTTGAACAAAAAAATAATTCTCATGGATACCCTAAACGTGATAGGAGTTATGGCCGATTATCATCAGGAAGGGCTTCAAAAACCAATTGTTCCAATATCCTTACTGCTTTCTCCGGGTGTAAGAAATTACTATTCTTTAAAAATAAATTCGAACGATCCTTCTCAAACTATTGAAAACATTCATAAGATCTGGAACACTCACTTTCCGGCGGAACCTTTTAATTATTTTTTCCTTGATGATTCTTTTGACCAGCAGTACAAAGCTGATGTTTTATTTGGAAAAGTTTTCGGCTTATTTGCTTTCCTTGCAATTTTCATTGCCTGTTCGGGTTTGCTTGGTCTATCCTCGTACAATGTAATTCAGCGCACCAAAGAAATTGGTATTAGAAAAGTGTTAGGAGCTTCTGCTAACGCGACTGTGATCTTACTTTCAAAAGATTTTATGAAGCTTATTTTTGTTTCCCTCCTTATCGCCTTGCCGCTTGGTTGGTATTTAATGCATCAATGGCTCCAGGACTACGCTTACAGGATCACTATTTCATGGTGGACATTTTTTATTGCCGGCATATCTGCTGTATTAATTGCCTTATGTACCATCAGTTTTCAGGCCATAAAAGCCGCGTTAGCCAACCCAGTTAAAAGTTTAAGAACGGAATAATATGCTAAAGAACTATTTAAAAATAGCCTGGAGAAATCTTTTTAAGTACAAAGGATTTTCTTTTATCAATATAACCGGTTTAGCATTAGGGTTGGCCTCTTGCTTACTTATTTTACAATATGTGCGTATTGAATTAAGTTACGATACGTTTGAAAAAGACGGTGATCGCATTTACCGCCTAAAACAAAACCGCTACGATCAGGGAAAATTAACTACCGAATGGGCAGCAGGCACAGCTGGTATTGCTCAATTAGCCAAGAACGAGGTTCCCGAAGTGGAAGCCGTAACTAAAATGGCGAAATCGCGAGCGGTTACAAATTATAAAGATGTAGTAGTGCGCGAAGATAAAATGTACTATGTGTACGATAATTTTTTAGAGTTCTTTTCGTGTAAAGTAATCAAAGGTGATCCTAAGACCGCGTTAAAAGATCTTTTAAATATTGTTTTAACCGAATCGGCTGCCAAAAAGTATTTTGGGAATGAAGATCCCATGGGGAAGTTCATCAACCTCAATAATAAAGTAACAGGGTCTTTTAAAGTAACGGCCATTATTGCCGATCCTCCACCAAACACGCATTTTAAATACGATGTGCTTCTATCCTTCTCAAAATATATAAAAAATACCAATCCCGGTGCCGAAACCTCTTTTGGCTGGGATGGTTTTTATACTTATGTAAAATTGAAACCGGGTGCCAATGTAAAAGCAGTGGAGAATAAAATAAGTCAGCTAGCACAAAAAAAATTAATGGAAGAACGTCCTGGTTCAACAGCCGAAAAAATAGAATTTAAATTACAGCCGTTAAAAGACATTCATTTGAATTCGCATTATATGATGGAGGCCGAAGTAAATGGCGACGGCAACGTGGTTCATTTTTTAAACATCATCGCCTTTTTTATTATTGTAATTGCCTGGATCAATTATGTGAACCTGTCTACCGCCCGGTCGGTTGATCGTGCCAAAGAAGTTGGTATCCGAAAAGTGATGGGTTCTTTCCGCTCGCAGTTAATAATACAGTTTTTGTTCGAATCCATTCTCATCAATCTTGTTGCTGTTGCATTTTGTTTGGTTCTTATATTACTGGCCTTACCACTCTTTAATTCTTTAACCGGTAAAAATCTCGGATATGATCTCTTCACTGATTCAAGATTCTGGCTCACGTTATTTGGTTTATTCATTACCGGTGCCATCTTCTCGGGCTTTTACCCGGCTTTCGCCCTTTCGTCGTTTATGCCAATAGAAACACTGAAAGGAAAGTTCTCAAAAAGTTCTAAAGGCTCTTTTTTACGACAATCCTTAGTGGTTATTCAGTTCTCCGCTTCCGTTATTTTAATGGTAGGAACTTTCGCTGTATACCGACAGCTAAAATTTATGGAGAATCAGGATCTTGGGATGAAGATCGAACAAACACTTATTCTCAAAGGTCCAAATCCTTTCGATTCGGTTTATGCAAAACGTTTAACCCCTTTTAAAGTTGAGCTGGCTAAATTACCTGGCATAACTAAAATAACCGCTTCCAGTTCTATTCCCGGAAAAAAAGTTCAGGCTAACGCCGGCGGTGTGCGATTAGCGGATGGCGACCCTAATAAAACCATGCAATTCCGGCCCATTTTTATAGATGAGGAGTATATTGATTTTTATGGATTAAAAGTTTTATTTGGTAGAAATTTTTCCCGTGAACGGAACGATAATCCCGAAGAAACTATTCTGATAAATGAAGAAGGAACAAAATATTTTGGTTTCAATAAACCGGAAGAAGCTTTAAATAAAAAAATTGATTTCTGGGGCATGCGGTACACTATAATTGGAGTTGTATCCAACCATCACCAGGAATCCTTGAAAGAAGGTTTCGACGGACATCTTTACCGTTTGTCGCCCGACGTAGTAGATTACTATTCTGTAAAATTAGCAGGTGATAAACATTCGTATGATGCGGCCATTGACGGAATTAAAAAACTTTGGGCTAAACATTTTCCCGAAAATCCCCTTGATTATTTCTTTCTGGATGACTACTTCCAAAAACAATATGATGCCGACCGTAATTTTGGAAAAACATTCGCGCTATTTGCCATACTCGCTATTTTAATCGCTTGTTTGGGCTTATTAGGTTTAGCCTCATTTGTAACCACTCAGCGAACCAAAGAGATCGGCGTTCGTAAAATTTTAGGGGCCACTATTCCTAATTTATTATATAAACTCACTCTTGATTTTATAAAACCAATTATTATCAGTTTGGTTGTTGCAATTCCGGTTACCTATTACCTTTTAAATAAATGGTTGCAGAATTACGCTTTTAAGATCAGCATTAATCCTCTGTTCTTTATTATTCCCATACTCCTGGTTTTTATAGTGGCTATATTAACTGTTACAACGCAAACCATGAAAGCGGCCTCAATGAACCCGGTTAAAAATTTAAGATCAGAATGATCCGCAATTACATAAAAATAGCCTGGCGGAATTTATTGCAAAATAAATTATACTCTTCTATTAATATAATAGGATTGGCCATCGGAATTGCGTGCTGTGTTTTGATCTTTTTGTACGTTCAGTACGAATTAAGCTTTGACAAGAACAATGAGAATGCCGATCGCGTTTATCGTGTGGCCGTTCACATCCAACCCGAGAATCGTGTGCTAGCTTCTACCTCACCACCAATGGCGCCTTTGCTTCAAAGCAACTTTCCCGAAATAAAAAAAGCCGTTCGCATAAATTTCATCAGGAAAGGAACTATAGCGATCAAGGATAAAAATTTTTATGATAACCGCATCATGGCGGCCGATTCTGCTTTGCCGGATATTTTTACTTATCAAACCATCGAAGGTGATCTTCGTCGTTCTTTAACCACACCAAATACTATTGTTCTTACACAAACCGCCGCTAAAAAATATTTTGGAAATGATAGTCCACTGGGAAAAACCTTAAGGCTCTCAAACATCATAGACCTAACCGTTGCAGGTATTGTAAAAGACCCTCCTCTTAATTCCCATTTTGATTTTGATGGTGTTATATCACGAGAAGCTTATGCCAACTTTATCCGTCCCGGATTTAACTTTTCACAAAATATGACATCAGCTCAGATCGATTCGGTATATAAGGTACATTATGAAAATAATATCATTGGCGCCATCTATGAAGTGTATTCTTACATTCTGGTGGAAAAAAATACCAATGGCCCGAGTCTGGAGAAAAAACTTAGCGCCTTCATGGAGGATCATCTTCAAAACCATAAGAGATACACAGGAATGTGGTATAACTTAAAACTGCAACCTTTAAAAGATATTCATTTAAGATCGAATCTTAATAACGAGATCAAACCAAACAACGACATAAAATACATTTACATTTTTTCGGCAACCGCTTTTCTCATTTTATTGATAGCTTGCTTTAATTTTATTAATCTCTCAACTGCCCGGTCCTTAAACCGCTCAAAAGAAATTGGATTAAGAAAGGTAATAGGTGCGGCACGTTTTCAATTAATAGGTCAGTTTTTAGGTGAATCATTCCTGTTCGCGCTTATTGGGAGCGTTCTTTCTCTCGCGTTTGTTCTAATACTATTACCATTATTTAAATCGTTTACGGGAAACCCCTTAACCATAAACCCTTCATTGATCTGGGTTTATTTAATTATCATTTTTTCTATTGGTTTGTTATCCGGATTTTATCCTGCACTATTAATGTCCTCATTTTCGCCCATTAAAGCGTTAAAGGGCGCCATAAAGCATGGCTGGCAAGACATTTTTTTTAGAAAGGGTTTAGTTATTTTTCAATTTACCATAGCGGTTGTACTAATTATTAGTTCATCGGTAATATTAAAACAAATGAACTTTATTAGAAACCAAAATATTGGAATGAAAAAAGAGCAATTGGTACAGATCAGCTTAAGGAAATCGGAGCTGGTTTTTAACGAGTTCAATAAAAATCCAAATGTACTCAGCGCAAGTTTAAATAATTTCTCTTTTAAATCCATTCCTAAAATAATGATGTGGCCCGAAAGTCAGGGCCCTGCTCAACAAAGCGAACGAAGTAATATTTGTGTGGATGAAAACTTTCTTAACACCTATCAGATCAAATTACTTAACGGAAGAAATTTTTCTAAAGAATTTACCTCAGATGAAACCGAAAGCTTCATTGTGAACGAATCGGCTGTTAGGTCGTTTGGGTGGAAAAATGAAGAGGCAATAGGAAAAAAGATCTTTTGGTATAAGATGAGCACTACACCCGAAGTTGGGAAAATAATCGGTGTTGTAAAAGACTTCAACTATACCTCATTACATGATAATGTTAATCCGCTTATTATTCAAATATGGCGCCCAAGAAGCAATTTCATTACCCTACGACTTAAAGCAGGAAATATTTCTTCTGCACTAAGTCAATTAGAGGCAAGTTGGAAAAAAATAGTTCCTGACAGCCCCTTCAATTATTCTTTTTTAGACGAGGATTTTGATAATTTATATAAGGCTGAACAGAAACTTCAAACGCTTATAAGCGTATTCACCTTTGTTTCGGTTTTTGTTGCTTGCTTAGGACTTTTTGGTTTGGCTGCTTTTGCAATTAAACAACGTGTAAAAGAAATTGGGATCCGGAAAATTCTTGGAGCAAGTATTTCCAAACTGGTAAAATTATTATCGAAAGACTTTTTAAAATTGGTATTGGTGGCCATTGTTATTGCCAGCCCGATCGCTTGGTACGTTACAAATAAATGGCTTCAGGACTTTGCTTATAAGGTTGAGATCAGTTATTGGCTATTTGTTTTGGCAGGCAGCTTGGCGTTGATCATCGCTTTTATCACCATTGGCTTTCAAACATTAAAAGCCGCCATCGCCAATCCGGTTAAAAATTTAAGAACAGAATGATCCGCAATTACATAAAAATAGCCTGGCGTAATATTTTGAATAATAAAGGTTATGCCTTTATTAATATTGCCGGACTTGCTATTGGGATCACTTCTTGTCTTTTAATTTTTATTTATTTAAAAGATGAATTAAGTTGCGACAAACACTGGAAGAATTATGAAAGAATAGTTCGCGTTAACCAGATCTTCATTGATGATGGTGTAGTGGACCCATATGCGGCCACTTCTTTTCACATGGCGCCATCGCTAAGAGAAAACTTTCCTGAGATAGAACAAATAACAAGGATCGATTTGAATAACCATCAAACCGTTTCATTCGAAGGCAAACATTTTAATGAAGATAAACAGTTTACGGTAGATACCAATTTTTTTAGTGTCTTTAATTATGAATTATCAAAGGGTGATGCCGCAACGGCCTTGCATGAACCGTTTTCCGTTGTGATCTCGGAAGCTATGGCCACTAAATTTTTCGGTAACACTGACCCTATAGGCAAAATGCTCCAATATCCTCATAGAGCTTTTAAAGTGACGGGGGTTTTAAAGAACAACGAGCAATTGTCGCATTTAAGGCCAGGCGCCATTCGCACTGTAGCTTCATGGAACAGAAAATTAAATACCCAAAGCACCGATTGGTTCGCTTTAGGCACATTTACCTACGTTAAATTAAAGCCCAATACCTCTATTAATGGTTTTGAAAAAAAACTGGGTGGCTGGACCCACAAATTTTTGGATCCGGAGGTAAAGAAAAATAATTTCAATT
>JBGASH010000341.1:0-2314 GCA_044229775.1 Bacteroidia bacterium | reverse complement strand
AAAATAAAATGATCTTCTCGGCGCTTTCATTGGATCTTTTAGCGGTGCTTTTTGGCGGGGCGGTGGCTATTCTTCCTGCTTTCAATGATAAGATCCTTCATTTAAGTCCGCAGGCTTACGGATGGTTGCGCACGGCTCCTGCAATTGGCGCCGTGTTAATGGCCATGATCATGGCGGTAAAACCTCCCGGAAAAAAAGCGGGCATAGCCTTACTGTGGTGCGTAGTGGCTTTCGGTTTATTCACGGTGTTATTTGCGTTGTGCACCAATTTTCTTTTGGCATTTATAATGTTATTACTCACGGGCGCTTTTGATAACATCAGCGTGGTGGTACGTCATAGTATTATGCAACTGATGACGCCCGATAATATGCGAGGGAGAGTAGCGGCAGTAAATAGTATTTTTATTGGATCAAGTAACGAGATAGGTGCATTTGAATCGGGCTTAGCGGCAAAAATAATGGGACTGGTTCCCTCTATTATTTTTGGAGGAGCCATGACCATGTTAGTAGTATTTGGAATAGAAAAATACAATCCCGAATTAAAAAAATTGGATCTAACTAAATACTAAAAACTCTGCAAGTCTCTGCGTTCTCAGCGCCTCTGCGGTTAAAAATGAAAAAATCTGATAATTCTATAAAAGACTTTCTTGAAGAAAAATTTCTTCTGTACAACAACCGTTCCTTTATCCAAACCGACCCTATTCAAATTCCACACCAATTCACCAAAAAAGAAGACATCGAGATCGCGGGATTTTTAGCGGCTACCATAGCGTGGGGACAACGAAAAACAATAATAGCCAATGCTAATAAATTAATGCAGCTGATGGATTTTGTTCCGCATGATTTTATTTTAAATCATACACCAAAAGAATTGATACCGTTCAAAAAATTTGTTCACCGTACCTTTAACGGGGACGATTGCATTTTTTTTATTAGATCATTACAAAACATTTACAAAAAGCATAATGGTTTAGAGGGTGCCTTTAGTTCAGGACTGGAAGCGGAGGATGAGAACATAAAAAACGCGATCATCAATTTTCGGGAGATCTTTCTTCAAACAAAACACGAATCGCGTGTAAGAAAACACCTTTCCGATCCCATGTCAAAGTCAAGTGCCAAGCGTTTGTGCATGTATTTGCGCTGGATGGTACGTAACGATAAGAAAGGCGTTGATTTTGGTATCTGGAAAAAAATTAGTCCGGCACAATTGTGTTTACCGTTAGACGTACACACCGGAAACGTAAGCAGAAAATTGGGATTATTAAAACGCACCCAAAACGATTGGCAAACAGTAGAAGAAATTACTTCGGTATTAAAATCATTTGATAAAACTGATCCGGTTAAATACGATTTCGCGTTGTTTGGATTGGGAGCCTTTGAGGGGTTTAAGTGATTACTGTTTTACTCCGACAAAATTACTAGAGTTGGCCATTCCCGACGACACATTAAAGTACATTTTGTTTCCTATAAAGCTTAAAGAGAAATACGGATAACTTGGAGAATAACTATAATAGGAGGACCCATTATATGTAAAGTCCACGCCAAATGCAATAAGTATATTTGAAGCGGAACCTTGTGTTAGCGTAACGCTTTGAGGATGCGAATCCAAAACAACGAAGATAAAGTGACCCAGTGAATCGGTAGAAGTATAACCGGTAGAGTAAGTTCCGGTATAAGTACCAAGAACATTAGAAGGAATAGGGTTAGGATTGGCAGTAACTGTACCTGTTTTGTATGGTGTACTAATAGATTCTGTATTAGTTGAAGGGCTAATTGGATTATCACTTTTTTTACAGAAAGTGAAGGCAAAAGACCCGGCAACAATCAAAAGAATAAACTTCTTCATAATTAAATATACCTCAAAAAAAGATAAAAAGTCATTAAACCGGTTAGGTGGTGGGTTTGGCTTTATAAGTGGTAGGTTTTGTGAGTGGAAATGAAAAAGGGAGAAGCCTTTGCCTCTCCCTTTAAAGATCTCTTAAACGAAACAATTACGCTTTGATCTCGCTCAGCACTTTGTTCATGGCCCTCACGGCATCAGCGCTTTTTGCATAAGCTGCTTTTTCTTCGTCGTTCAATCCAAAGTCAACAATTTTTTCCCAACCGTTCTTGCCAATTACAACAGGTACGCCAATGCAAATATCTTTTTGTCCGTATTCGCCATCTAACGCCACACAACAAGTGTATAATTTTTTGTGATCATTTACAATGCTGTCAACTAATGCGGCAACTGAAGCGCCGGGTGCATACCAGGCCGATGTGCCTAACATGCCGGTTAAAGTAGCACCACCCACCATTGTATCAGCTGCCACTT
>JBGASH010000340.1:0-2316 GCA_044229775.1 Bacteroidia bacterium | reverse complement strand
TATTAAGCCCCGGGCAATTTTAAAAAGTGGAAAGTAATATTACGGGCGTGGCTGATGAGTTCATTGAGATCATTGGCGCCAGAGAACATAATTTAAAAGACATTTCGTTAAATATACCACGCAATCAATTGGTGGTAATTACCGGATTAAGTGGCAGCGGAAAATCATCACTCGCTTTTGATACCATTTACGCCGAAGGCCAGCGCCGTTACATTGAAAGTTTTTCGTCTTATGCCCGTCAGTTTCTTGGAAATTTAGAAAGACCCGATGTGGATAAGATCTCCGGCTTAAGTCCGGTAATTTCTATCGAACAAAAAACCGTTAATAAAAATCCGCGCTCAACCGTTGGTACCATCACCGAGATCTACGATTTTTTACGATTGTTATTTGCGCGTGCCGGTGATGCTTATTCGTATGTTACCGGCGAAAAAATGGTGCGCTATAGCGATGATCAGATCATCGAATTGATCCTTGAAAAATACAACAACCAAAAAATTAATTTATTGGCGCCGGTGGTTAAGGGCCGTAAGGGCCACTACCGCGAATTGTTTGAGGATGTAAGAAAAAAAGGATTTAATAAGATAAGAGTAGACGGCGAGATAAAAGATATCGTTCCTAAAATGCAGGTAGATCGGTATAAAATTCACGACATCGAAATTGTGATCGATCGTTTAGAAGTAAATGCCGCGTCAAAGTCTCGCCTCAATCAATCGCTGCAAACCGCCATGAAACACGGTAAAGGAACCATGATGGTAAGCGAGCATAAAGAAGAAAGCACTAAAACAAAGAAACCTGTAAAAAATTCGCAAGCTGCCACAGACAAGGCTGTTTTCTTCTCCCGCTCTTTAATGTGTCCTACCTCTGGTATTTCTTACGATGAACCTGCGCCAAATTTATTTTCGTTCAATTCGCCTTATGGGGCTTGTCCGAAGTGTAATGGACTTGGAAACATTTCTGAGGTATCTTTAGATAAAATTGTTCCCAACCAAAAACTCTCTATAAAAAAAGGCGCTATCGCTCCGTTAGGGGAATTTAAAAGTAACTGGATCTTTAAACAACTGGAAGCTATAGCTTCGGCTAACAGTTTTACACTCGATACACCTTTTGAGGAGATTCCAGAAGAAGCCATTAATATTATTTTATTTGGGAGCGACGAATTAATAAAAATAAAGTCGGATGCCAACAGCAGTGGTTACAACACCTCGTTTGAAGGCATTGCTACTTTTATTATAAAACATGCCGAAGAAAATCCTTCGCCGGCTGCACAGCGCTGGGCGCAAGGTTTTACCAATAAGATCGAATGCCCGCTATGCCATGGCACCCGTTTAAAAAAGGAAGCGCTTTTCTTTAAGATCGATAAAAAAAATATTTCAGAATTGTCGGAGATGGATATTAATGTGTTGAACGATTGGTTCAAAGGCATTGAAAGCCGTTTGTCGAAACCGCAAAATACCATTGCCAAGGAAGTATTAAAAGAAATTCGCTCTCGCATCGGGTTTTTGTTGGAGGTAGGTCTCGACTACGTTACCATTAACCGCTCATCGCGCTCGTTAAGTGGGGGCGAGGCGCAGCGTATTCGATTGGCTACGCAAATTGGCTCGCAGTTGGTAGGAGTGTTGTATATTTTAGATGAGCCCAGCATTGGTTTGCATCAGCGCGATAACGAACGCCTGATAGAAGCGTTAAAAAACTTACGCGATATTGGCAATAGCATTATTGTTGTAGAACATGACAAAGACATGATCTTGGAAAGTGATTATGTGATCGATATTGGTCCGGGTGCCGGTGTGCATGGTGGCAGGGTAGTGGCGGGCTCTACACCAAAGGAGATGCTTAAGTTCAATACCATGACGGCGGATTACATTACCGGTAAAAAACAAATTGTAATTCCTAAAAAGCGCCGTGAAGGAAATGGTAAAAAAATAAATTTAAAAGGTTGTACCGGACATAATCTTAAGAATATTTCGGTGGATTTTCCATTAGGAAAATTTATTTGTGTAACGGGCGTGAGTGGAAGCGGTAAATCCAGTTTAATAAACGAAACGCTGTATCCTATTTTGTCGGCGTATTGGTATAACTCCGAAAAAAAGCCCTTGCCGCATAAAAGCATTGAGGGTATAAAAAACATTGATAAAGTAATTGAAATAGATCAGAGTCCTATTGGAAGAACGCCGCGTTCAAATCCTGCTACTTATACCAATGTGTTTGCCGATATACGAAATCTTTTTGCCGAATTGCCTGAAGCAAAAATTCGCGGATACAAACCCGGACGTTTTTCATTTAATGTGAAGGGTGGTCGTTGCGAAACGTGCGGTG
>JBGASH010000339.1:0-2943 GCA_044229775.1 Bacteroidia bacterium | reverse complement strand
AAACTTCTTCGGTTCCGCTATTTGTTATTTCAATTTTTGCTTTATCCCCGTACAATAATTCCAAACGGTGTTTACTATTCACTAATCCAAATCCGGTGTCGGGTTTTGAATTGGGATCTAATTGTCCGGTATTAATAATTTCAATTCCCAGGTTCTTATTCTCAATTCTTGAAACCACTTTTACCGATCCTCCTTTTGGTAATTTGGAAATACCATGTTTTATGGCGTTCTCAACCTGGGTTTGTACAATGAGAGGCGGGACATTTATCTTCAAACTAGCCTCATCAATATTAAAACTGTAATGCAATCGTTCCTCATATCGAATCTGTTCCAGATCCAGATAATCCTTTACAATTCTCAATTCCTCTTCTAACGGAATTTCTTTGCTCTTATTCATTAAAAGGGTATTCCTTAAAATATTGGATAATTGCGTTACGGCTTCTTTGGCCTTTACGGGATTCTCATCTATTAAAGCCCGAATACTGTTCATACTATTGAACATGAAATGCGGATTGAGTTGCGATTTCAGTTTATTCAATTCAATATCCTTACTGGCTGCTTCCCACCGTAAATTTTGAATTTCCGTTTTTTTGTAATTCTGCAGATAGTGAAATCCAAAATAAATTAACGACCAAAAAATAAAAGGAATACAGTTATTAATGATAACTACTAAAGAAGCTACAGAAATAATATCATTCAAAGGTATCTTGAACAAGTATCCTGAAGCAACATTGGTAAAGAAGAAAAACAGCGACAAAACACCGCTCGAAAAAACAATAAATAAGATCTGAGAAAGTATATTCAGTTTTAAGATATTGTACTTGGAAATAAAATATCTCAAACCATGCGTTAAAAAAATACCAATCTGTAATTGCAACACATAAAAAGCAATATAATTTAAAGGTGTTTTAGTGCTTAAACGAAAAAAAGCAAGGTTGATGATGATAAAGAATAACCATCCGCAAATTTGACACCACCAATATATTTTTTGTCGTTTGTCCAACCTAAAAAATTCAGTATTAAAAGTACAAATTAATGGTTGGTTAGACTAAAATATTTGATGAAAGGCGAATATCCCTTTTGCTAAGGAATATTCATGTATTTGTGGGTTTGGATGGATATCATCCAGTTTTGATGCATTTTTACGTATTCAATAATAAGCGGCATCATTTCATCGCGCTTACTCCACTCAGGCTGTAAGAACAAGTAACAATTCCTTGAGACTTTTTTGGCTTGCTCCTCTGCAAAAAACAAGATCATGTTTGTTATGAACTATAATCTTTAGCCTGTTAGCATTACTGTAAACTTCATCATGCCGGCATTGTTTTTTTTGGAGATAAGCAGATCCAGTCCCACTTTCCGCTTAATTTGTAGGCTCCTGATGTTTCAATAAATGTCTCAATGTTCTTCTTCTTTGAATTCAGTTGTAAGATAATCCAAATTATAAATCAAAGGTTCTCCACCTGTTATAACAACCGCCTTTGAATGAGCGGCCAGAACTTTCTTTACAATTTCGTCTGACTCCAAAGGATGAATACTGGCATCCCAACTTTCCTTTCACGTCGCACCAGTGGCAACCCACATCGCAACCACCAATTCTGGATGAAATAAGCGGCTTTTCCCGAATTAAAACCTTCACCTTGAATGGTATAAAAATCCTCCATCAAAGGCAATACCTTTCCGGCATCCAGCAACTCTTGCTGCTCCGCATTGGTACTATGAAGTTTGTAATTCATTTTACAAAGTTAATTCGTTTTATAACACCAAAATCACCCTATCTGAACTTTGTTACTACCGGGCTAATGCGTAATTTTATATCATGAACATCGGAATTGTTTGTTACCCCACATTTGGCGGAAGCGGCGTTGTAGCTACGGAACTGGGAAAAGCTCTTGCAAAAAAAGGTCATAAAATTCATTTTATAGCTTATCAATTGCCTTTTCGTTTGAATTCTTTTACTGAAAATGTTTTTTATCATGAGGTAAGCGTTAACGATTATCCGTTATTTGAATATCAACCTTACGAATCGGCACTGGCCAGTAAAATTGTAGATGTGGCCATGTACGAAAAGCTCGATATCCTGCATGTACATTATGCTATTCCACATGCATCGGTGGCCTACATGGCTCAGCAGATCTTAAAGTCAAAAAAAATTCAATTACCATACATCACCACTTTACACGGAACCGATATTACTTTAGTTGGAAGAGATCCTTCATTTGAACCGGTTATTCGCTTTTCATTGAACAACAGTAATGCTATTACATCGGTTTCTGAGAATCTAAAAAAAGATACACTTTCTATTTTTAAAATAGATAATAAAATAGATGTTATTCCCAACTTCATCAACATTGCAGATTACAACGCATTGGAAAAAAGCTGTGCGCGTCATCATTATGCATCTCCAAAAGAAAAAATAATGGTGCACGTTTCAAACTTTCGTAAAGTAAAACGGGTAGAAGATGTTTTAAAGGTATTTGATAAAGTACGTAAAGAAGTTCCCACCAAATTAATTTTAGTAGGAGATGGTCCCGAACGACCGGCCATCGAAAAATTATGTCGGGAATTAGATACTTGTAAAGACATTATCAGTTTAGGAAGAATCAATGATCCGGCGGAGATCTTATCGGTTGCTGACCTATTTATTTTACCTTCGGAAACAGAAAGCTTTGGTTTAGCGGCTTTAGAAGCTATGGCAACTCATTTACCTGTGATATCAACTAATACAGGAGGTTTACCGGAAGTGAATATTCACGGCGTGACCGGATTTTTAAGTAATGTTGGCGATGTGGATGATATGGCTAAGAATACGATCAAACTATTGAGCGACGAAAAATTACTTGAGAAATTCAAGAATAATGCATTCGAGCAAGCCAAAAAATTCGATATCAATATAATTTTACCTCAGTACGAAAAATTATATAATAAAGTAGCTAAAGGAGA
>JBGASH010000338.1:0-2329 GCA_044229775.1 Bacteroidia bacterium | reverse complement strand
TTTAACGTAGTGAACTATGAGTTTAAGGTTCTCAATGTCTTTTTGGGTGAATAAACGGTTGCCCTTTTTGTTTTTGGAAGGATTAAGAATGTCAAATTCCTTTTCCCAAAAGCGAATGGTAGAGGCATTAACATCAAACATGCTTGCTACCTCACTAATGGAGTAGTATAGCTTATCGGTGGTTTCTTTTTCCGTTTCAGACATACCCAAATATAAACTTTAATAGCAAAATTTAATTAACGATTTATTAACACCTCAAGTACAGGGTGTTGGCTGTTATTTGGACTGCTTTTAGGTCGATATCCGCTATTTTTTCAAAGCGTAAATGATCACGTCCTTCTTACTGCCCCAATGATAACCGAGGTGAAAAGGCAATTTACCCACTTTAGCACTGTCTTTTTGGAAAGCTTCTTCTAAAGGTTTTTGCATGGCCAGCCATTTAAAGTCAGATACCGGCTTAGCGTATTTTCCATATAATTTAGTATCCCATTTTCCATCCTGATAGTACTTGTAAGGAATTCCGGTATCATCCTGTATCACCGCGATGGAATTATCCAATATCATCTGGCGCATGGTACTCATGAAATTATTGTGCAATAAATAGGAAGCGCTCTTAATATAAGTAATGTAATTTTTATCTTTCTGCAAATAACGGTAAAACACGGTACTGTCACCAAAATTTCTGTCTGCCACATCGTATTTAAAATAGTAAACCGATCTACGGGTGCCGTCCTGTACATAATCAACCCTTACCCCAAATGGTTTATGTTCGCTGTCTTTATAGTCGTACGGTACTTCCGAAATAGAATCTTGCTTATAACGAACAAAATATTTGATATCGGCTATATCATGTCCTGTTTTTTTAATAAAGAACGCTAAAACCGGTAACAATCCGTTCACCTTTTGTTTTTGAAAATCGTGCATCATGGTTTTGGTGATAAAATAACTCTTATCAAAAATATCGCCTAACGATTTTTTAAAATCCTCCGAATAATCGCCGTGCTCACCAGCTTTGAATTTATTCAACTCCGGTAATTTTCCTACCGGCTCTAATCCTAACATAATATATTTATCTGCATTAGGAAAGAATGTATGCGCGGTTAAAAAATCTGGTCCCGAAAACGGATAAAAAACCGTTTTGGTTTTTGAATTAGGCGTAGCAAACTCCTTTGCGGCCCAGGTACGCATAGGCTTTAAACGTATTCTTTCGATCTTACTCCAGTTATCATCAATAAATTTTTTCTGCGCCGCCCATGCAATGGTATCAAACAAATAATTGTATTTATGAGCGCTTCCTTTTAAACCACACAAAACCGAAGTGATGTTGTTATAATAGTTATCGGGATTAAAATCTTTTATGGGCTCGGCGCTTGAAACAACGGTGCCTTCTTCAACAGGTGCCACAGTACCAACCGGCATAGCCGCCACTTTCTTTTCTTCTGTTTTCTGTTCTGTTTTTCCGGAATTATTACAAGCCAATAAAGCTATAAAGGCGAGCGAAATATAAATAAGGTTTTTCATAGGGTAATTGCAGTTGCCCGCCCGTACCGAATTGGTACTTTCGGGCTGGCAAATGTACCAATTTACTTATAACCATAAAAGTTAAATTCATTTAGGTCAGGCAAACGGTCTTTTTTTCGTTGAATTTCATATTTATATAGAGTTTGCGACAATTCTTTAAGAAATGGAAGTCCTAATATTTCGTATTCGTACTTGCCATTACCAATAACATTACCCTCGTTAGTATAGATACCGGCCGTTAATAAAAATTCGGTTTTGTTTTTAAAGTCAACGATGTATGCACAATCAATTAAAAAACCATATGCTCTTCCTACTATATTAAAAATGCGGATACTATCGGCGGTTATGGTGAAAGCCGCGTTGCCATACATGAAATATTTTTTATAAGAATCATAAAATATTTTTTTATCGTATTTAGGATGATCGGCTTCGGTAGGATACATGCCCAGGTATTTCAAAAGAAACTGGCGGTTCTCATTGGTTAAAGGGAGTTTTTCTTTTTCAGGAAAGTAATTATTGAACACCAGCTTTCTCATCATATCGTGCAAACTCGAAAGTGGCAAATAATTGTGTTTCGAAAAATCCTTTGGTGCATAAACACGTTTCCCGTTATTCCCAATATACGCCTTGCCTGCCTCTGATTTAGCAATAGGATGGGGTTTATTGTAAGTTGAAAAAGTGAGCGGCTGTTTATACAAAGTGTCTTTTGACGTACCAAGAAAATATATGGGTGGTGTAATTTTTGAGGTATCACCCGGACAACTTCCATCCAAACGGTTGGTGATGCGTATTTTCTTGTAATCCCAGT
>JBGASH010000337.1:0-3169 GCA_044229775.1 Bacteroidia bacterium | reverse complement strand
AGTGACGTAACTTATTATGGTCACGGCACCCACGTTACAGGAATTGCAACCGGAAATGGTTTAGGTAACGGTACGCACGAAGGTGTTGCACCAAAAGCGGATATTGTTGTTGTGGCATTGGATTTCAACAAACCCGGGCCAACCATTGCTGACGGCGTTCAGTACATCATTAATAAAGCAGCTATTTTAGGAAAACCATTTGTTATCAATGCGAGTGTTGGAGATTATTACGGAAGTCATGATGCCACCGATTCGGAGGCAAAATTAATTGATGCCATGATCGCAGGATTTCCCGGACGTTGTTTGGTAAGTGCCGCAGGTAATGCGGGGAATGTAAAGTTCCACACCAAAAACACAGTGATTCCAACAGATACTAATTTCACCTGGTACACTAATGGTAATACCAATTTGTACTATTGGTTGTATGCAGATACCGCAAATATCAAGAATGTGAAATATTCGATCGGAGCTAACAGACCGGGAACATTCTTTAACCTTGGAAATATTGGTTTCAAAAATTACAATTATGGTTTACCAACCATGAAAACAGACACTTTGAAATATTTAGGCAAGAGAATTGGTCGCGTTCAAAGTACCGCCAGCATTAATAGTTCGGGAGTTTATGAGTTATACATTAGAGTTATAGCAGACAGTTTGAATTATTTATGGAGGATCGAAAGTACCGGTACAGGATTATTTGACGCCTGGAATTTTGATTTTGTTTCGAGTGGTCTGCCCACTACTTCTACCTACCCTAAAATTGTAAAATACACTACACCTGATACAATTTCATCTATTGTGAGTAGTTTTCAGTGCAGTAATAACATTATTGTGGTAGGAAACTATGTGAACTTAAAGACCTATTACGATGTTACCAATACTTTACAAAGTACCATTGAAACGGCGGGCCAGATGGCAGACAATAGCAGTGCCGGGCCAACACGTAAGAACCTTATTAAACCGGATATTACAGCAACCGGAGCTTCTGTATTTTCTTGCGGAGTAATAAGTATGTTGCCGAGTACGATCGCGAGTTTTCCAACGGCTGTTGCGGCCGGAAGTTTACACGTGTTGGGCGGAGGAACATCGGCTGCATCGCCGGTGGTGGCCGGATTAGCGGCCTTGTTCATGCAAAAATATCCAACTTCCACTGCACAACAAATTAAAACGGCCATTCAAAACTGTGCTTATGCCGATGGATTTACAGCAATGAGTGCCCTGGCTTTACCGAATAGCAAATGGGGTTATGGTAAGTTGGATGGTTTTGCAACCTTTACCTGTGCCATTGTAAGCGGAATTGAAAAAATAAATAACAAGAACGATATCAACGTTTATCCGAATCCATTTGCCGATCAAACTAAAATAGATTTCACCGAGACTGTCACCGGTTCAGTTGAAATTTACGATGCAATTGGTAAATTGGTATTTATGGATAAGATCAATTCAAATTCTTACACCGTAAAAAGATCGGATCTGAAAAATGAAGGTGTTTATTTTGTAAGGATCAAAAGTTATACCCAGTCTGACCAAAACTACAACTTCAAAGTTGTTGTCTACAGTAAATGAAAATTGCCTCTAATAAAGTACAAGATCTAATTTCTTTTTACGAAACTGGAGCTAAAGGACATTTATGAGCTTAATGAGATCCGTTTTTTGATACAACAAAGCTTTAAGCATTATGTAGATTTTTCGAGTGCCGATCTTATCACGAAGCGTAACGAAAATTTAAATCACAGCGACCTTCTTAATTTGTACGATTGCTGTAAGGCACTAAAACAACATAAACCATTGCAATATATTTTGGGTGAGACAGTGTTTCTTGGCTCAATTTTCAAGGTCAATTCTTTTGTTTTGATCCCAAGACCGGAAACCGAGGAGTTGGTGGAAATGATATTGAAAGGAGATTGGAAGCTCCGGAAGCCTTGTAGATATTGGCACGGGGAGCGGATGTGCCCCTGTTTCATAAAAAAGAATAAGAGCAATATTCAGGTCACCGCCCTTGATATTTCGGAGGAAGCATTAGACGTAGCGCAACAAAATGCAAAATTGAATTCAGTTGAGATAAACTTTTATAAGAAAGATATTCTCTCCGAAAAAGAAACTCAAAGTTTAGGAAGTTTTGATATTATTGTAAGTAATCCGCCTTACATTGCCAAAAGAAGAAACGTCGATGCACGAACGTGTAAAGAATTTTGAACCGCATTTAGCTTTGTTTGTTGGAGATAACGATGCCCTACTCTTCTACAGAAAAATAATTGCTTTTTGTAAAGAACATTTAAATACTAATGGTAAATTATATTTTGAATTAAATCCTCCGTTTACGCAAGCGCCATTAAACCTTGGCAGAAGCATCAGGTTTGTTCAAAGAAGTGAATTTATTAAAGGACCTTTCAGGAAATATCAGATTTTTAAAAGCAAACCGATGAAACATTACATTTTAACTCTTTTGGTTGCGTTTAGCATAAGTTTAAAAGCGCAAGTCACTATTGAAGCTAATCCGGATATCACGCCCACCAACGTTGGCGGAAAGGCTCAGTTGGAGCAGATCTTAAAAACACAACTGTACATTGCCGGACCTTATATTGAAACGCCTGATAAAGAAGTGAGCATTTATTTTACGGTGACCAAGAATGGAAAGATCCAGGACCTTTTCTTTAAAGAAGAGTATTCTAATTTTTACAGAGACGAAATAAAACGCATCTTGCGCTTTTGCCTTTTTGAACCCGCCAAAAAAAGTTCACATACGGTTGATGCTTACGGTTCTTTAACCATTTTATTCAGCGGAAAGAATTATAAGACCTATTTAAAAGAACGCAAAAGAAGTAAATTGACAATAGACGATAAAAAAGCTGACACCACTTTTACCATTTACGAAATTGCCGATAAGTCGCCCGAATTTTACAAAGGCGATGAGGCTTTGCCCCAATTCATTTTTGATAATATAGAATATCCGAATGTAGCTAAGACACAGAATATTGAAGGAACCGTGAATTTAAGTTTTATTGTGGAGGCCAACGGATTTGTAAGTAACGTGAAAGCCTTGAAAACAGTGGGCGGCGGATGTACTGATGAAGCCATTAGAGTAGCCAACCTCATTCGGTGGAAACCTGCAGAAAAGGACGGAAAGTACGTGCGCTACAAAATGAATTATCCAATTACTTTTAGTTTG
>JBGASH010000336.1:0-2366 GCA_044229775.1 Bacteroidia bacterium | reverse complement strand
AAACTTTTTGTGATATTAAATTTTAGGTAACCGTAAAATTCGTTAGTAGAACGCGTTAAATAAGTACTGTGGTAATCGGGTGTTACATTGGTTAAATGATAAGAACGTATTTGGCCGTTAAAATTAAATCCCACGTTCATGAATGGAAATAATTTATAATTAGCATCGGCTTGTAGCGGTAACATTAAATTGCTTTCAAATTTTTTATTTGGACTTAAATAATATAAACCGATCATTGGAACGAAGAAGGGACCAAAAAGTTCGGAGTTAGTATATAAACCAAATTTATAGCTAAGATTATCATTTTTTTTGTATTTCATAATGGCAATTCCGCCCATTTGAAAATCTTTGCTGCCAACAGAAACGTAATCGGAGGCGATCTTAGGTAGGAGCACAAGTGTTCCGCCCCATTTTTCATTAAATTGTTTATTGAGACCTAATTTTAAAGTGGTCGATCCAAAACTTTTTGTGTTTCCATCAGCAAAAAGTTTGGCCTGGAAATTTTCGTAGATCACGCCTGAAATAGCCGACAGGCGATCGTTGATCTTTATAGGAACGGTAAGATCTGCGTCCAGTTGATTAATGGTGGTTTTTGACGCGCTGGTATCAAATTTATTTTCGGGAGTAGTGCTGCCGCTCACTTTTAAAATGTCGACGTAGTTCTGCGCCGAAATAGCGAGCCCAGCCAATAAAAATATACAAAGGAGTTTAAAGCGTTTCATGCTAACAAAGTTTAGTGTTTATAATATTTGTTAGTTAGGTAATTTGGTGAAGGTTTCGGTACGCCCTAATAAAGAAATACCAATGAAGCCTCTAATGTTAAGGTCGCCGTTTTCTAAACGGGTAATTTTGCAGCTGTAAGTCTTTCCATTCTTAGGATCATAAATAGTGCCATCTTCCCAGGTATCGCCGCCTTTATGAACAAAATCGTTAAGGATGGCTAAGCCCAATACTTTCCGGCTTTGCTTTGCTTTATCCGGATTATTAAAGTCTAATTTATTAGGATCTTTGTTCAATATTATTTTGCCGTAATATTTTCCATTGGATTCGTAAACCTGAATAGCGCCGTCTTTTGATGGCACCACATATTTGCCAACGATATCGGATGCTTTGGTTTGTGCATTTGTAAAAAGTGAGAAGAGACTTAATAATAAAACAAATACGTTTTTCTTTAATACAGCTGTTTTAAATTTTGGGTTAGTTAACCGACCGTTTTGATCATTGATAGTTTTCATAGTTTAATTTTTTAGTTATGAATAATATTTTTGATAAAGGTAGGTCCAACGAAAAGGCTACAGTAACTGCTTTTCGCGCCCGTTTTTTGGAAAGTACTAATAATTACAACGAGACTTAGATGAAAATGGAAACTTTGTTAAAACCTGCGCTTAATAATTTGGGAATATATTATTTTGCAATTATTGCAAAACAAAGAAGTCTCTAAAATTGGAAAGCGAGGAAAATTATTGAGAGAATAAAAAGCGACAAAGTGTAAATACTTGAAAATAAGTATTTTATAAATTATTTTTTATTGTGGTCTAATTGACAAGAACCTTATTTTAATTGCATTACAACGTATGGTTCGGGTACCGAAAGACTGGTTTCACAATATTCCAGTTTATAATTCAGTTCTTCGGGGTAACTGGAAACTTCATTAAAACCAAACTTCTTAAAAAACTCCGGAATAATAGTTACTACAAATAAGGGTCCTGCATTTTGTTTTATGATCTCAGTCACAAGTTTACTTCCAATTCCTTTTAAACGCAGATCTTCTTTAACACCTAACGAACAAAGCTCGTTGCACGATCTGTAATTTCGTGTGCGCGCAAAACCCACAACGTTATTTTTATTTTTGGCGGTAATAAATTGCGAGAGGCTTGGCTGAATATCATCGAGGCAAAATAACGCTATGTTCTTTTCAACCTCCGGAAAATCTTCGGGCGAACAGGGTTGTATGGAAATAAGCAAGGCAGTTTGCGGCATTATTTGGTGAGAATAAGCTTTCTTACACTTTTGTGATTCTCTTCTTCGAGGGTTACATAATACGTTCCTGCCGAAAGATAATTTAAATTGATCTGCACCAAGCCAGTATTAAGATCGGCAGTTTGAGCGTATACCTCTTTACCAACAATATCACTGATCTTAATAAGCGGCTTTTTGGCAAAACTATTTTCGGGAATTAAAATATTTAAAATACCAACGGAGGGGTTAGGATAGATCATAAATGGTGCGCTAACAGTAAACGGTTCATTAATGCCTACATAAACTTCTGGATTAGTATTTAATTTATCCTGTGTAGCGTTTAAAACAGTTCGCCAATTTTTGTTGGCATTATACTCGGCCACAAAACCTACAATGTAAATGTTATC
>JBGASH010000047.1:0-19585 GCA_044229775.1 Bacteroidia bacterium | reverse complement strand
CGTTCATGCTTTTTTTCGCAGGTGCCTGGTTTCGGAATAAAAAAGAAGAAAATTACCGTTCAGGGATTGCTTTCTTAATAATCACAGCTCTTTTTGCAGTGATCATTAGTTTGCTTGATTGGAAGAGCTTTTCTTTTTTTTATGAGAAATTCACTTTCGCGAAAGTGTTCAACTTTAAACGTTTCACCAGTGTTTTACCCGGGTTGTTTTTTATTTCGGCACTGGTAAGTATTATCGTAAGTAATAAGAACAATTCGGCTATTATGCGAATAAATTCTCTGGTTTTGATGGGTGCCATGTTCTTTTTTATTTGGCGAGGCAATGTCAGTTTTAACCGCAGCGCCTTTGATACTACAGGTTATAAGATCCTTAATGGCCAGCAAACCACTTTTGCGCAATTCTTTGACCCGGCTTTATATCAGAGAGTAAAAAATGAAATGGCAAGTGATACCACCGGCAACATCATCAATTTTGGATGCGCACCCGGACCAGCAAAATATGCCGGATTAAATGTGCTCGACGATTATCAGGGCGATTATCCTATTGAATATAAAACCGAGTTTCGTAAAGTTATAGAGGGTGAATTAAATAAGTCGGAGAAATTGAAAAAATATTTCGACGGTTGGGGTTCGCGATGTTATTTGGAGTCGGCCAATGAATTTGAAAATAAGCTGGAGAGTAAAGAAGGATGTATGTACGAAAAAGAATTGGCTATTAACACCGCTCAGCTCAAGAAAATGAATTGTAATTACATTTTGTCATCTATTGTCATTGGTAACTCATCTGAACTTAAACTGGAACTTAAGAAAGTGCTGGTGAGCGAATTAGATCTTAAAAAAATTATTTTGTATAAAATTAATTTGTAAATTAACCTTTTCAATATGCTCAATTTAAACGGAAAATCGATCTTGATCACAGGCGGCACGGGTTCGCTCGGACAACAATTAACCAAAACCATTTTAAAGCGCTGGCCAAAAGTTAAGCGCCTCGTTATTTTTTCGCGTGATGAACAAAAGCAATACCAAATGAACATGGAGTTTCCTTCGGTGCCCGGAGGAAATATTCGTTATTTCATTGGAGACATACGTGATTACGAGCGTTTAAAAAAAGCATTCAAGGGCATAAATTACATTATACACGCCGCTGCTATGAAGCACGTACACATTGCGGAGTATAATCCTATGGAATGCGTAAAGACAAATGTACTGGGAGCCGAGAACGTTATAAACGCCGCTATGGAATGTGGCGTAGAGAATGTGGTAGCCCTTTCTACTGACAAGGCCGCTGCGCCTATCAATCTGTATGGCGCTACCAAATTGTGTTCCGATAAATTATTTGTGGCGGCCAATAACATAAAAGGGTTTTCAAACATTAAATTTTCTGTAGTGCGTTACGGAAACGTTATGGGCTCTAACGGTTCGGTGATACCGTTCTTTATGGGACAAAAAAACACCGGCGTTATTCCTATCACCGATCCTAAAATGACCCGCTTTAATATTTCACTACAGGAAGGGGCTGACCTTGTTTTACACGCTTTAGAGCATGCCTGGGGCGGCGAGATCTTTGTACCTAAGATCCCATCATATAAAATTACCGAAGTGGCAAAGGCCATTGCGCCCGAATGCAAAATAAAAGTGGTAGGTATTCGTCCGGGTGAGAAAGTGCACGAAGAAATGATCACCGAGTCAGATTCGTTCACCACTTATGATCTTGGAAAGTATTACGCGATTTTACCGCAAGTGCCTAATTTTGTTTTAAAAGATTACATAAAGAATTTTAAAGCTAAAAAAGTGAAAGAAGGATTCAGATATAGTTCTGGACAAAATAAAAAGTGGGTCAATGCCGGGCAGTTAAGAAAACTCATAAAAGAGCACGTTGATCCCAATTTCAAATTTTAAATAATATGCAAACCGAACAAACAAAATTCTGGGAAGGCGAATTCGGAAAAGAATATACCGACCGAAATACTTTTACCCCGGCCGAATGGAATAAATGGTACATCGAGAATTTCGGAATTTCGAAAGATGACCTCAATAAAAATTTTTTGGACGGCATCGATAAGAATTCAAAAATATTGGAAGTAGGTTGTAACGTAGGACAGCAATTGTTGGCACTTCAACGCATGGGTTTTAAAAATTTATACGGCATCGAGTTACAGGCCTACGCCATCGAAAAAGCCAAAGCCGAAACCAAAGGGATAAATATCATTCAGGGTTCGGGTTTTGATATTCCTTTTAAAGATAAATTCTTTGACTTTGTTTTTACCAATGGGGTCCTTATACATATTCACCCCAAAGATGTTCCGGTGATGATGAAAGAAATGATCCGGGTGAGTAATAAATACATTTGGGGTTTCGAATATTTTTCGGAAACACCAAAACAGATCAATTACCGCGGCCATGAGGGTTTTTTGTGGAAGTCGGATTTTTGCGAACAATTTAAAGGATTGGACCCGAAATTAAAAACAGTTAAAAAAGAAATTCTGCCGTATCTAACCGAACAACACAAAGGCAATTCCGATTGCATGTATTTGTTGAGTAAATAAATGGATCCTTATCTTATTTTAGAAATTGCCAACACCCACGCCGGTGACAGGAACTATGTGTTTAAGTTACTGGAGGAGTTTTCGGAGTATAAAACCAATGTTGGAATAAAATTCCAGCCGTTCAAGTATGATGAGATAGCACGCGAAGATTATGAATGGTATCCTGTATACAAAACCTTGTTCTTTGACGAACCTACGTGGACCGAAATTATAAACAAAGCAGCTCAAACCAAAGAAGTTTGGATAGACGTTTCCAATGCCTATTCGGTAAAGATCTTAAAGAATAATTTTGATAAGATCAAAGGCATAAAATTTCAGGCTTCCATATTGGATAATATCGTTTTGATAAAGGAATTGAAGCAAGTCGATTTTTCAAAAAAAACGGTCATCATAAATATTGCTTCACTTTCAATTGAAACTATCAAACATCACCTTAATTATATTCAGGAAAATTTAAACACAAAGAATATTGTTTTGCAAATAGGATTTCAGGATTATCCAACGCAATTGATCCATTCGGGTATTTCGAAGATAGAAGTTTTAAAAAAGGAATTTGGCTTACCAATTTCATTTGCGGATCACATTGACGGCACGCACGAAGACGCTATCGATCTTCCGGTATTTGCCGGTTTAAATGGCGCCATTATTATTGAGAAGCACGTGATGTGCAGTGGTGAGAAAGCGAAGTACGATCATTTTTCGAGCGTAACGCCCGATAATTTTAAACTTTTGCATCAAAAGTTGCAAAATGCCGCTAAAGAAAAAGAAAGACTCTCGATTAAGTATAAAGACCTGATGAACCAGCCATTCTTGAATGATCGGGAAATAGAATATTACAAAAAAACTGCTATGAAGCCAACGGTTTGTCGCGATCTGAAGAAAGGACAAATTGTTTCATTGGAGGAAGATGTGAATTACAAACGCACCAACGCGGATGGTATAGATATTGAAACGGTAAAAGAACTCAACAGAACGCGGCATGTGTTGGCCACAGATAAAAAGGACGGAGAAGTTTTGAGATCAGAAGATTTTAAAAAGGCTAAAGTGGCGAGCATCATTGCCTGTCGTTTAAAATCCAATCGTCTTCCTAAAAAAGCGATCTTAAGCACCGGCGATATTACATCGGTTGAGTTATGTATTAAAAATGCTTTGAAATTTAGAAATGTTGATCACACTATTTTAGCTACATCTACTTCGGCCGAAGACGCGGAATTGAAAAATTACACTTATAAAAAGGAAGTGATCTTTCATACCGGTCACCCCGAAGATGTGATCCAGCGTTATCTCGACATCATCAATAAACTGGATATTGATGTTTTTATTCGTATTACGGCCGATATGCCTTATGTTTCAGATGAAATTGTGAATTATTTATTGGATTCACATTTTGCTACAGGTGCCGACTACACCGCGCCAAAAAAAGCGGCGGTGGGTCAGGGCGTACAAATTATAAACGCCTCGGCCTTACGAAAAGTGCGGGAGTATTTTCCGGTGAGTGATTTTTCGGAATACATGAACGCTTATATCATTTATAATCCAAAGCTGTTTAAGATAAACGAAATTGATCTCCCTGAGAAATGGATCCGCGATTACCGCTTAACGCTCGACTATCAGGAAGACTTGGACCTCATTGTGAAAATTGAAGAATACTTTAAAAAAAGTAACGTCGAATTTAATATTACCAACCTTTTTCATTATCTTGATAAAAATCCGAATGTGGCTTATATCAATAAGGATAAAGGATTGATCTATAAAGTGGACCCCGAACTGGTAGAAACCATAAAAAGGAAAACAACCTATAATGGCTAAGCCGAAAGTTTTTTTTAGGGTAGACGCTAATTCAACTATCGGAATGGGGCATTTCATACGGTGCATTGCATTGGCTGAAATGTTGGAGGACAATTTTGAGATTACCTTTTTGATAATTCATACTCCAAATACGTTGGTGGAGAAATATTTGTATAAAAAATTCAAAGGCGAAAGATTATTAGCTGAGGACGCTGTTTTAAAAAAAGTTTCCAAAAATGAGATACTGGTGCTTGACGGCTATAGCTTTGACTCGGTCTATCAAAAGAAAATAAAAGAAGCAGGAATTAAGTTGGTCTATCTCGACGATCTAAAGTCGTTCGAATACAGTGCAGATGTAATTATTAATCAAGCCGAAGGTGTTGAGCGAAGCGATTATAAAACTCAAATAACAACTATTTTTTGCCTCGGACCACAATATGCATTATTAAGAAAGGAATTCTTAGCCGCTGCT
Source organism: Bacteroidia bacterium (assembly GCA_044229775.1). Taxonomy (GTDB): domain Bacteria; phylum Bacteroidota; class Bacteroidia; order B-17B0; family Aurantibacillaceae; genus JAHEYG01. The sequence continues at coordinate 14,780 of JBGASH010000047.1, read as the reverse complement.
ATAAACCCGAAACCCGAAATAAATAATATTCAATCTGTTTTCATTTCTTTTGGAGGTGCCGATGCCGATAATGTTACGCTAAAAGTATTGAAAGTGCTTTGTGAATTTTCTGCTCTCAAAAATATTCATGTTTTAACCGGATCGGTAAATGAGAACGTTAAAAATTGGAAAGAGACATTTAATGGTGACACAAGAATTACATTTCATTCGGATCTTAGCAGCAGTGAGGTATGTTCATTGATGCAAAGTTGTCAATTGGCGCTTTGTCCTGCCAGTTCTTTATCTTTAGAGGTTTGTGCTGCCGGTTTGGTGTTACTTACGGGTACAACGGCCCAAAATCAAATAGGATATTACGAGGCATTAATTAAAAACAGTGCCGCGATGGGAATAGGGGAGTGGCAAAAAGTTTCAGAACAGGATCTGCATGATAAACTCATCGGAATTTTGTGTTATGATAAAAAGGGTATTGATTTTTTCATTAGCAATCAAAAAGCATATATCGATGGCAAGTCGGGTCACCGTTTGCTGAATGTATTTTTAGAATTAGCCAAATGACATTTAAACTGCTTACAAAAAAACAATTAAAGGATAATATTCAGGATTACTTAAACCTGGTAAAAGGCTGGAAGTATACGGCCTGGCAGGAAGAGAATTTTATGCACGACCTTCCAAAGAAGTGGGATTATTCCTTTTCGGTTCACGACGAAAATAAACTAACCGGTTTTTGTGTGGCCTCTAATAAAATTGAAGGAGCGTATTATATTCATTTAATTTTTATTTCAACCGACGCGCGCGGTAAATCATTGGGAAAACAAATGCTGGAGCATGCCAAGACCATTGCTAAAAAGCATGGTGTTCATCGCATTGAATTGCGTTGCCCTGAAAGCAATTTAGGGGCATTGGGATTTTACCAGCAAACAGGATTTAAAACCATTAAAAAAATTCAGGACGAGGTAAGTGGTCCTGAAGCCGATTATTATTTAGTAATTAATTTTTAAGAATGAGATCATACATCATAGCAGAAATTGGCAACAATACAAAGGATGGGACGTTAAGAATTTTGAATACTGGCACCAGTTTTTAGATAGTATCGCTTTAAAACTCGAAGACCATCAAAAAGTAATTGATCACACCATCGCTAAAAAACTGCATTTCATTACTACACCAACTTCGCCTTTTATAGTTGAATATCTTGAAAAATTAAAAGGCATCAAAGCGTATAAGATCGCCAGTATGGATCTAACCAACATGGCTTTACTGCAAGCGATAGCCAAAACGAAAAAAGAAATTATTATTTCGACGGGAATGGGAGAGCTAAAAGAAATAAAAGCCGCTCTAAAAATATTAAAGAAACGTAAATTAACGATCCTACATTGTGTAAGTGATTATCCTTTGGATCCGGATAAAGCTTTTCTGAATAATATCTCTCTCCTTAAAAAAACATTTCCTAAACATACCATTGGTTTTTCGGATCATTCGTTAGGGCATGAATTATCTGTAGCGGCGAGAAGTCTTGGTGCAACCGTATTTGAAAAGCACATTACCTTAGATAGAAAAGATAAAAGTCCGGCCGAGCACCATTTTGCCATGGAACCAAATGAATTTAGAGAGCTCGTTAAATGGATCCGGCACATCGACCATAATTTGGATGTCAAAAAATTTGGCAGAAGCGAGAGCGAAAAAGTGAATAAATTAAAATACAGGAGAAGCTTTCATTATTCAACCGATCTGAATAAAGGAACTGTTATCAAAGCCGATCATTTAGCTTTTGTAAGACCGGGTGAAGGTATTGGCTATAAGGAGTTGAAACGACTCATTGGTAAAAAACTAAATAAGGATGTTAAAGCTTACGACGATTGTAATTTAAACGATGCTGGATAATTTTATATACGACACACAGTTTTTGTTTTTAAAGGAAGACGAAAAACTACAAGCCTCTTATAAGGAAAAAGTGTTGAAACCGGCCATTGAAATAGACCTTGGGGGCATTACCGCCTGGATTAAGGCAGAAGAATGGGACTCAGAACAGTTTGATCGTAACACCGGAAGATTGTTGTGGATAGAGAACAAAGTAGAATCGGAAGTACAACACATGGATATAGTGGAGGAATTGAATGATCTTTACGATTGCTGTTATATAAGAGTGAACCAAAACCACAGTTTTTGTAAATTTGCTAAGAAGAATAATTTGCCGGTGTTAAGCGCGAAGGTGTCGCAACACATTGATTTAAGTAAATACGATTTTAACTACGAAGAAGGCGAGTATGTAGAGTATACTGATAATACGCCCAAAAAGGAAAGCATCTTTCAATTTGTTTTAAAATTGGCCGAAAATTCGTTTAGGCATAACCGCTTCAGAGCCGATGAGCATTTTACCGAACAACAGGTTAATGAGATCTACAAACAATGGATAGTGAACGAGATCAGGAACAAAACCTCGCGCTTATATGTGAACATGATCGATAATAAGGTGGCGGCCTTCTTTTTGTATAAAGATAACATTTCGCCATTAACCGAATATAAAATTGGATTTGTAGGATTGATAGCAGCCTCACCTGAATTTAAAGAAAAAAATTGTTCCACTAATTTGCTTAATTTTGTTTTAAGTAAAGCTAAGGCCGAAGGAACACAATATGTTATTGCCAATACCGAAACAAAGAACGACAGCGCCGTTCAGTTCTTTAAGAAAAATAATTTTAGTGTAACCTCCTATTTAAACGAATATCACTTATGGAATTAATGTTTAGAAATAAAAAAATAATGCTCATTGTAGCGCACCCCGATGATGAATTATTGGGACTTGGCGCTACTATGCATCGCCTCATCAATAAATACAAAGCCAGGGTGAAAGTGGTTATTTTGGGTGAGGGTATTACTTCCCGCTCTGAGAAAAGAGATCCCGATAAATGGAAAAAGGAATTAGCTACGCATAAAAAAAATATTAAAGCTGCCGCAAAGGCCATTGGCTATCAGCAGGTAATTACTTACAATGTACCCGATAACCGTTTTGATTCGGTGCCGTTACTGGATCTGGTTAAGCTTATTGAAAAAGAAAAAAATAAATTTGAGCCGGAAATAATTTTTACCCACCATGGCGGCGACACTAATATTGATCACCGCTGCGTTTTTGATGCCGTTATTACTGCTACACGACCAATGAGTAATGAGTGTGTTAAAACCATCATCACGTTTGAAACGCCTAGTTCAACCGAGTGGCAGGCCTTTAATCATCCCAATTATTTTAAACCCAATTTATTTATGGAGGTTTCCAAAAAAGATGTGGATGCTAAAATTGCGGGAATGGAATGCTACGAATTTGAAAAACGTAAATACCCGCACCCGCGTTCCCCAAAAGCCCTCGAAATTCAGTGTCAGCGTAACGGTGTAATTGTAGGAAAAGAATACGCCGAAGCGTTTATGTTGATAAGGAGTATCAGTTAGCTAAAATCTTCGCGTCTTAGCGTCTTGGTGGCAAAACAAGTGGCCACAAAGACGTAAAGGCACAAAGTATACATACAGTACAGTGATTTTGTACACTCTGTGATTTCTGATTCTTTTTTGTGTTCTTTGTGTTTCCTTTGTGTTCTTTGTGTTTTCTGCCTCTATTCTTAATTCTTAACTCTTAATTCTAAATTGATCCTAACCGCCCACCAACCTGCTTATCTTCCCTGGCTTGGCTATTTCCATAAAATAGCTTTGGCCGATGAATTAGTGATATTGGACAGCGTTCAATTTGAAAAAAGTTCTTTCACTAACCGCAATAAAATAAAAACATCTAATGGTCCTGCCTGGTTAACCATACCGGTAGAAATGAAAGGCCATTTAGATAAGAACATTAACGAAATAGGTATTGACAATAACATTAATTGGCGAAAGAAGCATTGGAACTCTATTTTATTGAATTATAAAAAAGCGCCTTTCTTTAACGAGTATGCCGGGTTCTTTGAACATTATTACAGTAACGAAAGTTCTAATTTGGCGGAGTTCATTGAAACATCCACCACCATCTTTTTAAAAGAATTGGAAATAACTATCCCCATAAAAAAATTGTCTGACCTTAACATCGCTTCAAAAAAACAACAATTAATTGTTGATCTGTGTAAAACTACCGGAGCAAATGCATTTGTATTTGGCGCGCTTGGCAAAAATTATGCCGACGAATCTATTTACACAGCCAATAACATTGCTATTTATTTTCAGGAATACAAGCACCCGGTTTACGAGCAGCAGTGGGGCGATTTTGCACCGTATATGGGTATAGTAGATGCCCTTTTTAATTTAGGTGCCGAACGAACCCGTGAAGTGATCTTTGAGAACAACATCACTAAAAAAGAACTGGAACTTATTTTTAAAAAATGATAGTTTTAAAAATGTTTGACCCCTTCAGGGTCAAGGAGCAAAAAGCAGAGATAGGATTATTTAGGTTGGACCCTTTCAGGGTCCTAGGTGAGATGAATAAAGAACCATTAAAGTATTAAACGTTAAGTATAATCCTAATTGTATTCCGTATTCGTTTAAGGTAAATGAAAGACCCCGAAGGGGTCAAATATGATTAACAAGAAATGTAAAGCAACTAGCGGCCCTAAAGGGGCCGAATATTTTTCAGAGTGACCTCAAAGCATATATCAATACTGTTTACATTGGTTCGAGCCTACTTTAAATATAGATTTAAGGGCAAAGATTCTGACCCCAAATTATACTACTCGGCCCTTTATTTATTCTCCAAACAATCCTTTCGTTTACCGCAATCGGCTAAAAAGGACATTTTCATTATTTTAAAGACCTACTTTTCGATTATAAAACAAATATTTACTCAAAAGCCCGACATTCGAAGGATCTCCGGGGGGAATGTGGGGGTTTTTGATTCGGGTTATAACGCGCAGGACATGCGTTTAGCCTATTTAAAACATTTTGGAGTGGAGGGAAATTACTTTATATCGCGCGAGAATTTAAGCGGTTCTTTAAATGTGTTCATGGATCTTTTACGCACTAATTTTTTGTGTTCGCTGGTGGGTATATTCGCTTTTTCGAAACGGAGGGTGAATTATGCTTTGTTATTGAAGGAGACCTTGGAGTGGAGGAATTTAATTACCCTGCTTAAAAAGCACAACATTACAAAATTGTATCACTTTTGTATTTACGAGAAGGATGCCAACATGCTCTCGTACATTTTATCCAAACATCATATCCAAACCGTAAAAATTACCAGTGAGGTACCGTTGACCTTTGCCAACAAAATTATTGTGGCCGATGAGATAAAATTGTGTTTTGGTTACCAGAACGAAGAAGTAAATGCTTTTAAAGAAACCATTTTTACCAATAAGATCGAGACCTGGATGCCCGAGATGCAAATGACGTATTTGGATAAATACAAAGATCGTGAGTTCGATCTCCCCGTAAACACCATCGGTTTTTACAGCAGCGCGTTTTGGTTGCGCAAAAAGCTAAATCATTCCATTGCCGATGTTGGTTCGTATGATGTGGAAGAAGAATTAGTGAAATATATTTCCGAATATCTTTCGGCGCATGCCAATTTAAAATTGATCCTTTTCACCCATCCTTATGAGAAAAGAACGGCCGAAGTATTTTCTCAAACTAAAGAACATTATACCCGGTTATTTGGTGCTGCATTAATGGAGCGTGTTACCCTTACCGACGCCTCCGTTAGATCAACCGACGTGTTCAACACTGTAAACATTGGTCTCTCGGTTTTTTCTACTATCATGTTCGAACGCCTTTCGTTGGGTTTTAAAACTATTTTAGCACCCTTCGATACTAAAAATTTTCCCCTCCCCGGAAGTCCTTTCCGGCATATCTGCGCTTACACTAAAGAGGAACTCTTTAGCAAGCTGGATAAAAATCTCCCCCTCGGTAATACCGAATTTTTTGAACTGAATGATATTAAAAACTATTTGAATTAAGATCTAACGCCAACAACAAATGTCAAATTAAGATTACAGCGCTTGTTAATCTGAAATAATTATTTTCTTAACGCGCTATTACTAATCTTTCGAAGCTTCGACGGGCCATAGATGCGGGTTCTAATCAAATGAAGTTGTTTGAAGAATAGAAAACTTTACGCTAAGGCGCTGTTAGCGGTAGTTATTTTTTACTTTTCATGATTGATACAAGTTTTTGTCCGTGTACTAATATTTTAAGTCGTTGTCTGTTTAAAGAAATGTGTGCTTGTTGCTTCTCATGTTCGTCAAGCCCATTTTTATAAATGGAAATTATATGTTGATAAGTTAAAATGCCAGTAATTTTTTTGTCCACCACAATCGGCAATATATCTACATTTTCTTTTGCCATTATTTCAACTGCTTTCCGCAGTGTTTCCGTGGGTTGAACAAATAAATTATTTCGCTTAATAATCGAGCCTACTTTTTTATCAGTGGCATGTTGGGAATTAAATAGAGTTGATGAACTTAACAAACCCCTATATTCCCCTTCTGTATCTGAAATTATAAAATAACTTGAAAGTAGGTCGGTTTCATTTGTGAGCCAGTTACGTACTTCACCAATTTCCATATTGTCGTTTATAACAATTCCATTATCATTTACAATTTGTCCTACTGTTGTTTTTTCAAGAATGTCAGGCTCGTAAGAATGTGGGGTAACAACTCCTCTGCGGGCAATTTTTTCAGTCATAATTGTGTTTTCCATTAAAAAGAAGGATGTAAAATACGATGTACTGCAAGTAGCCAATAAAGGCAACAAAGCATTGGATTGACCTGTAGTTTCCAATGCAAAAACAATAGATGTCAAGAACGCTCTTGATGCTCCCGCAAACATTGCAGACATTCCAACAAGCACTGAAAGAGGAATGTTAATTCCAGAATTTGGAAACCAAAACATTCCAATGCTACCTATTAAAGCTCCTGTTGCACCGCCTATTGTAAGCAAAGGAGCAAGTGTTCCTCCCGAAGTGCCGCTACCTAAAGAAATTGCCCAAGACAAAAATTTTAAAACGCATAATGAAAGTACAACTTGCATTGGCATTGTACCTGTAAGAAGGTCGGTAATGTTACTATATCCAACACCAAGTGTGCGAGGTGCAAAAAAACCAACCACTCCAACGGCTATACCACCAATGGCAGGCCACCATGCCCAATGAATAGGTAGTTTTTCGAAGACATCTTCTATCCAATACACAACTTTAGTTACAATAACTGAAATCAGACCTATAACAATTCCCATTGTTGCATAAAACAAAAGTGCGTAATTGGATGATGGTTGTAGCAGAAAATTAAGTGGAAAAACAACGCCTTCTTCAAATAGCAAATGATGTCCAGCAGCACCAGTAATACAAGCCAAAGCAACAGGAATAAAAGACCGTGCAGAAAACTCAAACAACAATAATTCAATAGCTAAAAGTATTGCAGCTAACGGACTTCCAAAAATAGCAGACATACCTGCTGTTGCTCCGGCAGCAAGTAATATTTTTCGTTCATTGGGCGTTATTTTTATGAGCTGTCCAAGAGTAGAACCCAAAGCTCCGCCTGTCGCAATTATCGGGCCTTCTGCGCCAAAAGGACCACCTGTACCAATAGAAATGGCTGCTGATAGTGGTTTTAAATAAGTAATGGCTGGTTTTATTTTACTTTGGTTGGTTAGAATTTGCTCCATTGCTTCAGGAATTCCGTGTCCTCTAATGGCTTTTGAACCATATAACGCCATTAAGCCAACAATTAAACCTCCAACAATTGGAACGGCTACTACAAATATTCCATAAGAATGGTGCATTGGACTTGATGGTTCAATAGAGAAATTGCCATAAAATGCGATGTTGGTTATTAAGTCAATAAGATAAACAAGCAATTTTGCAATGAAACTTATACAAACCGCAATTACTACAGCAAGCAGCGATAGGCGTAATAAACGCTTCTTGTCGTACTTCTTTTTTGAAGCTACATTTTCTCGTTTTAGCGTTGGCGATAATGAAATAGAAACAGGTATTCCGTTGTTTAACATCTTTATTGAAAAATTAAATTGATAAAATATAACCCGAGAACCAAGACACCTTGTAATAACATCGTTCCGTCAAGAATTCCATAATAATATAATGGCAAATTTCGTATTCTTTCGTTGATTAAAAATACAATTGTTGTTAAGAACGAAATTGTAAATGCACTTATAATTAACCATTGATTTGTGATTAAGTAATGAAATACAGCAATTGCAAGAAATAGAACCAAGGCGGATATTGAACCGTAGATTGATTTTTTTTCACCAATAAGTAATGGAATTGTCTTTAATCCTGCTTGGCGGTCGGCAATCATGTCTCGAATATCAAATGGAATTGTTATTGCGAATACAAACAAAAATCGTTCAATTATCATGGTCAAAATATGAAAATTGTTATACGCTTTTTCCGAATGAATTACAGGAAGTAATATGGTAACAGTAGCCCATACAAATGAAATTAAGAATATTTTTAAAAAAGGAATTTGCCTTAGTCTAAAAATCCCTTTTGCACTTTTTGAGAGAGGGGTTGAATAAGATAAAGTTAGCCCAGCAATTGGAGCTAATGTAAGAAGCACTTTTAATTTTGCTTCAATAACAGAAATAGCGAAACCAAGAACGGATAAAAACACTAATAAATAAAACCATTTCAATTTATCTTTAACCCAATTGTGTTTATCAGAGTTTAGAGCATCTGAATTCGTTAAAACAGTAATAAGTCTATGAAGATTATATTCAAAAAGCGTGGCAAAAAAAATCAAAAACAGATAAGGATGCCATTGCGGATTAATTCCTAACTGTATTTGTGTCGATAAGGTTAATGCAACTGCGGAAAGAGAAATAAAAATATTTGAATTTATGAGTATTCTGATTGCTTTCAATATTCGTTTGCTTTACTGTCTGGTTGTCGGTTTGTGTTACTGATAGTTTTTATTTTTGTCTGTATTTGAAAAATAAAAGAGTTGGTTTTTTGTCTTGTCCTTCGTTTGTTATTAACATATCGCCATTTTCATAAAAGGTAATTCCTTCGGCTTTGTTAAACGTTGTGGGATTGAGTTGTTCAATGTGCTCAATATCCCCTTTCATATTAAAGATGAAAAGCAAATAATCTGATGCGGAAAGAAGAAAAAGTTTTTTTGTTACAGGGTGAATACCAATTGCAGAAGTTCCGAATTTTATAAATGGTTCAGTAAAAGGTTGCCCATTCTTTTTACGCGTTTTTGTTGGTAGATTAAGGTTTTTATTATTGGCAAAATCTTTAATTGCTTGTAGGTCAAAATCAAAAACAGGTTCACTTGACAGAGTTTTTGTCTGCAAGTCAAAGCCATAAATTACCCTTTTGTCTTTGTATTCGGGTCCCTTTCCGATTTTCCCCTTGCAAGCAATTAGTAGTCTTTTGTTGTCTTGGTCGTAGCAAAGCCCTTCATTATTATTGGCAGGGATGCCAGTAGTATAAGAAGTCAATTTAAAATTGTCTGATGTGTAGTTAGATATTTCAAATAAAATGCCGTCACTTCTTAATACATAAATGGTCTGGTCAACCCTTGTTATTCCTTCATAGTCCCCGTCAAGATTGAAAGTATATTGTTTTTTGATTTCGTTCTTTTTTGCGTCATAAATAAAAAGAATTCCATTTTCGTCTTGGATACACGCAAAGGTTGTTGAGTCTATGTCTGTCAACCCTGATACTTCGTGTAATGTGTCGGGTAATAGGAAAGTATTGTCGGGTTTTGTAAGATTGTAGCCCGTTATTTTTTCATTGTTGGTAAATGTCACACCACAGCCCAACAGGAGTAATGTCAAAACTGTCGGAATACTTGAAATTAAATTTATCATTTTATCATTTTTTAAGTTGTCTGTCCGTTACAAATTGTCAAGTTGTACTGTCGCTATATAATTACCGCTAACGTAATGCGGCTTGCCGAAGTGGCTTTCTCCACTTGCAAGTTATCGCTTTAGCGATAACAATATATGGAAAAAAAGCCATTTTGGCAAGCTGCTGTTGGGCGTAGTTCCAGCCGGCAGACAGGGCGTGAGCTTGTGCGAATGTCTGCCGGAGGACGGTGTTGCTTGATGTACGCATCTGTTTTATATGGGATGGAGGAATACCTTTTTAAATTAAAATATTACGCTAATAAAGCATTATTGGCGTTAGTCTTTTAATTGTAAGCAGACTATATGAGCGCATTGAATTTCAGTTTCATCCGAACACATTGCTACATTTTATAGCAAAATTTGACTTTCTCATTTTTTTCCGGGAACTTTACTCGCGTAAGTTGTTTAACGACGCTCAGTCGTTTGAAAGCTAGCTTTCACAGACTTTCGGTCTAACAACTTCGCACCTATAAGTTCTAAAAAATTAAAAGACGGATTTTGTTTTTAATGTGTCCGGCAAAAAAAATCAATCGCGAATTTTCTGCTTAAAAAGGTTCCCTCAAACACAGGTACGTCTAGCAATTACGCCTCAACGTTTTCCGGCTTGGCTTCAGTGCGGCTTTTGGAACCTTCCTGTGTCTATACCGAAAATGGTTATATAAAGATACTAAACTTTCTGTTACCTCGTCTGCCCGCATTGAGCCAAGGTGGTGTTATAACCTAGTGGCGGCCACACAGAAGTTTCCCCATGTGTCTATGAAACACGTCCGCTTATTACTTAGGAAAAATGGTTGTTTATAGCTGTCAATTGTCCCGTTACGAAAGTCAAAACGTAAATTCTTTTCCGGCCTTTGTCCACCCATGTTTGTTTATTGCTCTTGTACTTGTTATTGCGTGCGATGGCAAAAAGCGGTTTTGTCAAACCGCCCGTTCTTTAGCACCTCACGCATGGGGCAGGAAAAAATGCAAGCTTATGTGACGCCAACTAAAATTTCTACCATTAAAAAACAAGCGGCACATGTGCTTGCATTTTGTGCGAGGGCTTACAGGCAGAATGCGGGTGTCTGCATACATTGCACTATAGCACCCTAACGCAATGGCGCCAATTTAAACTAATTGGCGTCCGTTTAAAAAAAGTCCGCCGAAGGCGTATCGTTATAAGTGCGTTGGAAAATACACCGTACACAAACAAGAATACTCTGAGCAGTTAGCGGAATACTCTGTGCATAAAGAAAAACACTCAGCGCACAAACAAAAACACTCAGCGCAGTCGAGAGTTTCCTCCGTACATAAAGAAAAATACTCGCTGCATATGAAAAAACACTGCGTGCAGTTGAAAGAATACTGCGTACATAAAGCAAAACACTCCGTGCATAATGAAAAACACCCAGTGAAGTTACAAGAACACTGTTTGCACTTGCATTTTTACCGAAGCAACTTAAAATAATATTGCACGCTAATATGATTTAGATAACCACTTATTAGAAAACACCCCGTGTTTAACGTTCATTCACAAAGTGAATGTATACTTCGGCATAAGATGTGCGTTATAATTAGTAATTACAAAAAGAAAGGAAGGTAAAAATGGAGCCTCAACAAAACAAAGGTATATTTCTATAAGCCACCAACACTTGGCCGCTTATAGTGGGGTTTTTCTTTTCCGATACTATTCCTCATGCAAAAGTTCCGATGATAAGCGGGATTTAGAATCGGGCAAATAAAAAAACAAACAATTAAAAAATATAATTATGGCATCAATTAGTGAAATTGGCCATGCTAAGAATGTAGCCAATTTTGAAGATATTATAAGCTTTTGCGTCGGATACGGCGTAACTTATAATCCAATTCTTAACGCAATTAAGGTAGCGAACATGAATACCTTAAAAACAAACGCAAGCAACTCTTTAACGTCAGCAATAACAGCGCACACCGCCTTTAAAAATGTGACTAACAATAGAGAACTTGCTTTTGAACCAGTGAAAAAGTTAATCACAAAAGTTATGGCCGCTTTAAAAGCCAGCGGCGCAAGCGACCTGACTGTAAGTGATGCGTTAACTATAAATCACAAAATACAAGGTAAGCGCAGTAAACTTACCAAAGCAGATGCAGGGAAAAATGCGAACAAAATTGCTCCGCAAGACCCACCTGTTGAAGTACCAGAAGAACCAAAGCAAATAAGTGTGTCTCAACAAAGTTATGACAGCATGATTGAACATTTAGAAAAGCTTATCAATCTTTTAAGTTCAATTCCTGCTTATAACCCTAATGAGAACGAACTGAAAGTTTCTTCACTGAATACTTTACTTACAAGTTTAAAAGCATCGAACACCGCAGTGATTAACGCTTATACAACATGGAGTAACGCAAGAATTGTAAGAAATGATTTGTTGTACAAGAAAACCACCGGACTGATTGACGTTGCTTTAGAATGTAAAAACTATGTGAAGTCAATTTACGGAGCAACAAGTTCACAGTACAAACAAGTGAGTAAATTAAAGTTCAGAAAAATGAAGTAAATAAGAGGGGCGGGGGCAACCCGCTCCTTTTTAAAAAACAAAAGAGATGAAAGCAAATGAAATAATTAAAATGCTCATTATTGATACAATGTCAATAATGAGTAAAAAAGATAAAGTTGCATTAATAGATGCGATTGCAGCAAGCGCGAAACTTTCAAAAGCAGATGCAGGAAGAATTGCAAAAGGATTTACAGATGAAGAACTGATAAATATTTTCTTCGGCACAAACAAAACAAAACTGATTGATGCAATTGCAGAAGGAGCAAAATTAACAAAAGCCGATGCAGGACGTGTTGTTCCAATAATAACTGAAACTTTAAACCAAAAACTGAAAACGGTTTTTGGTGGTAAAGGTCAATAGAAATAAATTGCAGTAAGTTATTATTAAAATCGAAAAAGGGATTAACCTAGTTAATCCCTTTTTTGCGATACATTTAGTTTGCACAATTTAATGAACCGCCATATGGCAATCGAGTACATTTGTTATTAACTGCGCCATAAATAAGTAACCCAACCGTTACTCCTAAAAGTACACCTGCTATTACATTTTCTATTTTCATTTAGCAAAAATATACATAAATACCATCAATTTCGGAAACAAAAAGTGAAACAAGGTTGTAAAATGAGTGAACGACAATTCCAAATTAGTGAGCAACTTATAGACAATGTAGATCCGTTAACGATTGCAGCGTAAATCCTTTGCCTGCCTCTTGCAAAGATTGAAGCGGAAAGCGTGACCCCTGTTGGGGGAACGGCATAAAATTTAATTAGCAGGTTTAGCCCCCTTAACTGCAACGTTAAATTTATTAGTTGCTGATGGCGGATTAATTTTAAATGAAAATGAATTCACTGAATTTGGCGCATAAAACTCATAAACTACATAATCCTTTTCTTCAATTACCGTTTCTGTTTGTGAAAATAGTGTTACAGTTAAAATTACGTCTTTGTATTTCGCTAGTGTTGCGGTATTTTTAATATTACCTTCGATAAAATAACCATCAGTTTTATACTCGGCGTCTCTGAAAAGACCTGCTTCTCTAGTTTTTACTTTATTTTCTGTCATTGTAACGTTTTCAGCAGATAAATAGGTAGTAGGATCATTTAATTCCTGATTTTTTAATTCCATTTTAAGTTCTTCTGGAGTTTTCGGCCTTTCTTGTTCAGTAGAAACTGAGTCGGAACATGAAGTAATAAAAAGAACTAGAAAGAATAGTATAGAAAGAATTTGTTTCATAAACTTTATTTATTAATTATAATTTCCCCAAGAAACAACTTCAACAATAACCTTTAAGCCAACCATTGAGTTGGGGTTTTTTATTCCAATCCATAAATTTTCTTGATTCAGTGTACATTCTCCTATAAAGGAGTTTGTGCCTATTTTTGTGTAGGATGTATAGGTTTTAAAGTTGTTGTTACCAGTTTCTAAAAAAGAAGCAACATCGCCGGAATGCCCTAAAATATAAAAATCTACAGCTTCATTTGTAGGTGCATAGGTTTCCATGTACTTTTTATTGCTCAATAAGTAATAAAAGGTTTCATTGTTTTGATATGAGTAACTTGAATTCACATCAAGAACGGTAACTCTATAATACCATTTTTTCGTACCAGCGGGAAGATTAATTTTAATTGCTTCTCTAGTTTTACCACCGGAGAATCTTGCCTTTGATGCTGAATTAACAACAAATGTTTGAGTTACTAAATCTTTTGGTGTTGATTTTGCAGCCTCGTTATTACTAGCTTCTTTAGCTAATGCATCGATGATCTGTTTTAAAATTTGTGCTTGACTTATATTAGTTAAGAACAAACAAAAAACAGTGATTATTAAAAATTTACCTTTCATGACTATTTTTTTGATTTATTTTTTGTTTTTACTTTTTTAAGTGAATCGATTTGAGCTTGATTCGGAGCTGAATTATTTATCGCTTTTGGCTTAGTAGTTTTTTTAATACTGGTATCTTTCTTTATACCTGACGTATTAGTACTACCACTGCTACTTGTTTGTGAAGTAACTTTTGTCGTGTCCGATTTCAGCGGTTGTACATTCTTTTTAGGCTTTGTCTCACTTGTCGTTACAGTTTTAGGAGTTGTATTACTTTGACAAGCCCCCATGAAAGAACACATCATGAATGCACTAGTTATTAATAATAATTTTTTCATTTTTTATAATATTAGAATTGTTTTTAATTGTAAGAAAATAAGTACCGTTTGCTAAGTTAGCTTTATTAAATGAAAAATTATTTGTACCGGAAACTCCTTTGCCGTTATAAAGTTCTTTTACTAGTTTCCCGTTTACATCAATAATTTCAATCAACAAATTAGTTGTGTTGTCAAGTATGAATTCAATTGTAAATGACTCAACAATTGGGTTTGGAAATACTTTAAGTTTTTGGGCTTGTTTATTTTGCTCTGAAATGCCTACTTGGTTAT
>JBGASH010000046.1:0-19630 GCA_044229775.1 Bacteroidia bacterium | reverse complement strand
TTTGGTTTGTAGTAAGTGCAAAAACCTCCTGACCGGAAGCGCTTCCAAAAGCAGAAACGGATCTCGTATATTTTACTATCACTGTAATGCTTGTCACAACGAAAGATTTAATGCTATTAAACTAAACGAAAGTTTTGAAAGTGAGCTGGCGAAAATTGGTTTTAAAAAAGAAATAAAAACTCTTTATTCGGCCATCTTAAATCATGTAATGGAAAATGAAACTACGGATAAGAGAAGCGAAGGAAAACAATTTGAGCAGCAATTAAAAAAAGTGGATCTTAGATTGAAAACTTTGCAAATGAAATTCCTCGATGAAGCCATAAGTAATTCTGATTATTCTGCGTTATCAAAAGAACTAAGGGAAGAAAAGGAAAGCTTAGAACTGAATATCGACAAGAACTCAAATGTAACGGCAGAGACGATTGATGGATTGAAAGAAGCAATAAATTTCGTTCATAATTTGCCAAAGGCTTTCGAAAAAAGCAATATCCAAAAGAAATATAGCATTATTGGTTCGATATTTCCGGAAAGGCTGAATTTTGACGGAGAAAAATGTCGAACCACTCGTTTAAACGAGGCGCTTGGCCTGATGCTCGCATTTGACAAGGGTTCCGGAGGAAATAAAAAAGGACAAACTCTTTTTAATTTGAGTTTGTCCCATGTTGTGGAGAATATCGGAGTCGAACCGATGACCTTCCCGCCATACGGCGGGACGCTCTAATGGCCCTTATTAATTAGCCATTCAAGATATGTTCTCTTTTTTTTCTTTTTAATTTCTAATTCTCTCTTCATTGCTTCACCTCTTGATGCGAATTGTTCAGTGTATTTTATTTCCCAGTCGGAAGCTCCAAGATTTTTCCTTAATCTATGTTCTTTTAGTCTAGCATCAAGATCTTCAGTATGGCCAATGTAGTACTTGTTAAAGGCGCTGGAGTGTAATATGTAAACCCAAAATTCCATTAATAAAAAAATCCCTTCAAATTACTGAAGGGATCCTGTGGAGAATATCGGAGTCGAACCGATGACCTCTACCATGCCATGGTAGCGCTCTAGCCAGCTGAGCTAATCCCCCATAATAAAAAGAACTATGCCATTTTTTTTAATTGCTTGGCAAACAAAATATTTTCAATCGCTCTAGCCTCCCGATAACTATCGGGAGAGCTAATCCCCTTTCGTCAACCGAAGCTTTTTAGCGAAGGTTGATTTTCAGTCACCGAAGCTTCAGCGTAGGTGGAGTATTTAAAGAACAAATTTGAACGACAAAAATACGGCTTGTTTTGGTATTATGAAAATATTAATGTCATTTCTTCGCTTTAAACGATCCGTCATAAAAATCCAGGGGCTTCTTTTTTACCCAATTCACAAATTTTTGTATGTCCTCACTTTCCAGGATCTTTTCAATGGAAGTATAGGTACGAGCCAGCTCTTTCTCGTTAAAAACAGAGTGTACCTTACTGTGACAGATCTTATGCATGAGCAAGGTTTTTTCGCCTGTGCCGCCCTGAGATAAGGGTATCAAATGGTGTTTGCTGGTAGGGTCGGCAAGTGGCCGTGAACAAAGTGGACAATTATTCTCTTCCATAACAATGGGTTTAAAAAGAAAACCTGCCGCGGTATCCGGGACAGGTTTTCATAAATTTTTATTAGGGATGGTTACAGTTTTGCTTTAACCTCCACCATATCGTACCCTTCAATAATATCGCCTGTTTTAATATCGTTGAAGCCATCAATATTCAATCCGCACTCGTAACCGGCCGATACTTCTTTCACATCATCTTTAAAGCGTTTCAAAGAGCCTAAGCTTCCTGAGTGAATTACAATACCATCACGTATCACACGCACTTTGGTGTTGCGGTTCACTTTTCCGTCTAACACATAACAACCCGCAATGGTTCCCACTTTAGTGATGTTAAATACCTCGCGGATCTCAATGTTACAAGTGATCTTTTCTTCAAATTCCGGCGCTAACATACCTTCCATAGCGGCTTTCACTTCATTGATGGCATCGTAAATAATAGAATATAAACGGATATCAATTTCTTCGGTCTCGGCTAATTTACGCGCGTTAGTAGAAGGACGTACCTGGAACCCAATGATAATAGCGTTAGAAGCCGAAGCTAATAACACATCGCTCTCGCTAATAGCACCTACCGATTTGTGAATGATGTTCACCTGAACTTTCTCAGTAGATAATTTTAATAACGAGTCCGCTAAAGCTTCAATCGATCCATCCACATCACCTTTAACGATCACATTCAATTCTTTGAAATCACCAATCGCTAACCGACGGCCTATCTCATCCAATGTAATGTGTTTATGCGTTCTGATACCTTGTTCACGCTGTAATTGTAAACGTTTGTTGGCTATGTCGCGTGCTTCGCGTTCATCATCCATCACGTTAAATTTATCACCGGCTGTTGGAGCGCCACTCAATCCTAAAACTTTTACCGGAGTAGAAGGGCCTGCCTCCGTTACTTTGGCACCGCGCTCATTATACATGGCACGAACTTTTCCGCTATAACATCCGGCCAACATCACATCACCAACATGTAATGTACCTGTTTGTACTAATATAGTAGCCACAAATCCGCGTCCGTCTTCCATCGAAGCTTCAATGATGCTTCCACTGGCATGACGTTTAGGATTTGCTTTCAGATCCATCATATCCGCCTCTAACAATACTTTTTCTAAAAGTACATCCACGTTCAATCCTTTTTTAGCGGATACTTCCTGACACTGATATTTTCCGCCCCATTCTTCCACTAAAATATTCATGCCCGATAACGCTTCACGGATCTTATCCGGATTAGCGCCAGGTTTATCAATTTTATTAATAGCAAAGATCATGGTAACACCGGCCGCTTGCGCGTGATTGATCGCTTCAACGGTTTGAGGCATCACACTGTCGTCGGCAGCCACCACAATAATGGCAATATCGGTTACTTTTGCTCCGCGTGCACGCATAGCGGTAAACGCTTCGTGACCGGGCGTATCTAAAAAGGTTATACTTCGACCGTTAGGAAGTTTTACGTTGTACGCGCCAATGTGCTGCGTGATACCTCCGGCTTCACCGGCCAATACATTCGCTTTTCGTATAAAGTCAAGTAAGGAGGTTTTACCGTGGTCAACGTGACCCATTACGGTAACAATAGGTGCGCGCGGAATAAGATCTTCTGGCGCATCCACTTCCTCTTCTTTCACATTCTCTACGTCTTCGGCAGTAACAAACTCTACTTTGTAACCAAATTCTTCTGATACTATCGAAATGGTTTCGGCATCCAAACGTTGATTAATGGAAACAAATAAACCTAATGCCATACAGGTAGAAATAATTTGTGTTACCTGTACATTCATCATTTGCGCTAACTGATTGGCCGAAACGAATTCGGTTACGCGCAATATTTTTTTATCAGCTTCAAGCAATTCCTGCTCTTCGGCCATTTTTTCTCTTACTTCATCGCGTTTTTCGCGGCGGTATTTAGAGGTTTTTGATTTAGATCCTTTAGAACTTAAACGCGCTAATGTTTCTTTGATCTGCGTTTGAATTTCTTCTTCGGTTAATTCGTGACGCGGCTTAGGGCCTTTTTTACGTGGGTCGCCGTATTTTTCTTTAGCGCGTTCTTTCGCTTTTTCGGCTTGTTCTTTACCAACTTTCTTAATTTCCTCTTCCGATAAACCGCCTTTGCGAATACGTTTACGTTTTTTCTTATCGGCACTTAATTCGTTAGAAGACGCGATCGGTTTTTTCTTTTCTTCTTTCACCGGAAGTACAATGTTGCCCAAAATTTTAGGACCTTCCAGCTTTTCTATACGCGTTTCAAGAAAATCTTCTTTTTCGGGTTCGGTTGTTTCGGTTTCCGGGGTTTGCTCTACCGGTACTTCTTCCGATTTCTTTTTACCTTTTGTTTTTTTCTTTTCTTCCGCCTCTTCAATGTCCTTCTTCGACTTTTTATCGGCCTTGGCTTTTTCAATGGATTTTAGATCAACTTTTCCAAGAACTTTTGGTCCTTCCAGGTTTTCAACCTCCGTTTTAAGATGTTCGGCAGGGGCAACTTCTTTTTTAGCGCTTTCACCGGCTTTTTTTGAGGTATGATCTTTGATCATTACCTCATCCGTTTCAACATTCTTATTTTTCTGCTTGCTTTTTACATCATCTAAAACAATAGCGTCGCGTTTTACTTTACTGATATTTTGCGATACCTGTTCTGCTTCTTCACGTGCATTCTTATCACTCGAAAACTCTTTTAATACCAAAGAATATTCCTCAGCTCCAATTTTAGCGTTAGGGTTGTTGTCAACCGGCTTACCTTTTGACGCAAGAAATTCCACTATCTTTCCTAAAGATAAATTGAACTCTTTTGCTACTTTGCTTAAGCGAAGTTGTTTTGCTCCGTCTGACATATAATTATTAAACTCCTATATAAAATTAGCTGCTAATTAAGGCAAGCAGTAAACCTTTTGTTTTTAGTTTTCAAATTCCGACTCCAGTACTTTACGAAGATCGATGATAGCGTCCTCTTCAATACCTGTGCGGCGTTTTATTTCTTCAACACTTAATTCAAGAACCGATTTAGCGGTATCACAACCAATAGCTTTTAACTCATCAATGATAGCCGGTTCAATTTCGTCCGAAAATTCTTCCAAGTCAACGTCTTCCGTTTCTACTTCAGTATCAGTATCACGATATACATCAATTTCGTAACCGGTTAATTTACCGGCAAGTTTAATGTTGTATCCGCCTTTACCAATAGCCAAAGAGATCTGATCGGGTCTTAAAAACACATCGGCACGTTTTGTTTCCTCGTCCAATTTAATGCTGGTAACTTTAGCTGGACTCAATGCACGCTGAATTAACAGGTTTGAATTGGCAGTATAATTAATAACGTCGATATTCTCATTTTTCAATTCGCGAACGATACCGTGAATACGTGAACCTTTCATACCAACACAAGCACCCACCGGATCAATACGATCATCGTAACTTTCAACCGCTACTTTAGCGCGCTCGCCCGGTTCGCGAACGATCTTTTTAATGGTGATAAGTCCGTCGTAAATTTCAGGTACTTCATTCTCAAACAAACGCTCTAAGAAAACAGGCGATGTTCTTGAAACAATAATGGAAGGTGTGCCGCCTTTCATTTCCACGCGGGCAACAACCGCTTTTACCGTATCTCCTTTTTTAAAGAAATCAGATGGGATCTGTTCGGTTTTTGGTAATAATAATTCGTTGCCTTCATCGTCGATCAACATCATTTCTTTTTTCCAAACCTGATATACTTCGGCGGTAATAACAGCGCCAAGGCGTTCTTTATATTTATTATAGATCTCACTTTTCTCAAGTTCTAAAACTTTTTGTACCAGATTCTGTCTAACGGCCAATACAGCGCGGCGACCAAAATCTTCCAGTTTAACTTGTTCCGAAACGTCTTCACCAATTTCAAAATCGGGTTCTATTTTATGAGCGTCGGTGATGCTTATATGTTTGTTCACATCATAGTCAAACGAATCCTCTGCAAATTCATCATCTACTATCCGGCGGTTCTTCCAGATCTCAATGTCACCTTTGTCGGGGTTAACGATAATGTCAAAATTCTTGTCGCTGCCAAATCGCTTAATGAGCATGCTGCGGAATACATCTTCAATAATGCTCATTAACGTAGCACGATCAATGTTCTTGATGTCTTTAAATTCCGAAAACGATTCAATTAAGTTTACGCCTTCCATGTTTTCTTTTTTTTAAAATTTAAGTTTAATTTTTGATTCTTTTATATTACTAAGGTTCAGGATCTGCTGTTTTGTAACTGTTACTTTTCCTTTACCAATTGTCTTTTTTTCTCTTGTTGTGGTTTCAATGGTTAGGTTATCACCATCTATTCCAACTAATTTTCCTTCTATTCTCTCACCGTTGTTCAGCTCTATTTCAAGATCGCGACCAACGTGCTTTGTGTATTGTCTTACCAATTTAAGCGGTAAGGTGGCTCCCGGCGAACTTACTTCCAGAGAAAAATCTTCCGCTTCTCTGTCAAGGTTACTTTCAATGTGACGGCTGATCAACTTGCAATCTGTTATACTAATGCCGTTATCACCATCCATGTACACCTCAATCTTATTCCCCGTTCCAACCTTCACATCCACCAAAAACAAATGACTGTCCTGGATCTTTTGCCCTACCAATTCAACTATCTGCTCTTTCGTGATCAATCCCTTTTATCCAATAAAATAGGGGACTAATGGTCCCCTTCAATATCATCTTATTTTGTGATTACAAATATAGTAATAAAATAATTAATAAAAAAATTATTCATAGCAAACTACGGAGTGATTTTATACGTTTTAGTATATAAGAGCCCCGCCAGAAAGAAGTTTAACCGCCTTTAATAGGCATAAATTCAATAGTTATGAAAGCAATTGGAAAAAGAAGAGTGGGTATAACAAAAACTACCCTTTTTAGCGCGCTAATATTCAGCGCATTGGCTACTCAGGCAAATACCGTTGGAGAAGAGATAAACCACATGGTTCACAACTCCGAAAATTTAACAATAGTTTACGTGATTGGAGGCATGTTCATCGTGTGTTTAATGCTCTATCTTTTAGGAGCACATTTTGCGAAAAAAGACCATCAGCGGCAAAACATGGTAAAACAACCGCAACAGCGGTACGCCCGCCAAAGAGTTATAAAGAAAACCTCTTAGAGTAAAAACCGCGGTTCTGCCGCGGTTTTTTAATGTTGTTTTCTCAGGTTCAATCAATTACCTTATAAGGGGGTGAGAGTATTATTAAATTGTTAAAAAACAGTGTTTTAATAATAACTTTAATATTTTGTTTTTTTAGCGATACATGTATCTTTGTGCCGAATTTTTAATTTATTTAAAATGTCAGACATATCTAACAAAGTAAAATCCATTATCGTTGACAAATTAGGTGTTGATGAGAAAGAAGTAACCCCAACCGCCAGCTTTACCAATGATTTGGGTGCTGATTCGCTTGACACAGTTGAATTGATCATGGAATTTGAAAAAGAATTCAATATCGCAATTCCTGATGAGCAAGCCGAAAAAATTTCTACTGTAGGCGACGCTATTGCTTACATTGAGACTAACGCAAAAGGTTAATTTTAAATTTATTTTATGCAATTAAAACGTGTAGTAGTTACAGGACTGGGCGCCGTTACTCCATTGGGCAATAATATTAACGATTATTGGTCCAATTTGATTAACGGTGTTAGTGGTGCTGCGCCTATTACGCGATTTGATGCTTCTAAATTTAAGACCCGATTTGCCTGTGAAGTAAAAGGCTTTAATGTTGAAGCGTATTTTGACAGGAAAGAAGCCCGTAAGGTAGATACGTTTACGCAGTACGGAATAGCCGCTGCCGCGCAAGCTGTTGCTGATTCGGGTTTCGATAAAGAAGGAATTGATAAAAACGAAATAGGTGTTATCTGGGGTTCCGGTATAGGTGGCCTGGATACATTTCAAACCGAGACTTTTGCTTACGCTAAAGGAGACGGCACACCGCGTTTCAATCCTTTTTTTATTCCTAAAATGATCGCCGATATTTGTTCGGGGCACATTTCCATGCGTTTCGGATTACGCGGCCCAAACTTTACAACTGTATCGGCCTGTGCTTCGTCAACCAATGCTTTGATCGACGCGTTCAATTATATCCGTTTAGGAAAAGCGAATGCTTTTGTTACCGGAGGATCGGAAGCGGCTATCAACGAAAGTGGTATTGGGGGATTTAATGCCTGCCAGGCCATGAGTACTCGTAACGATTCGGCCGCCACGGCTTCGCGTCCTTATGATAAAGACCGCGATGGTTTTGTTTTGGGGGAGGGTGCCGGAGCGTTAGTTCTTGAAGAATTGGAGCACGCGCTTGCCAGAGGCGCTAAAATTTATGCCGAAGTGATCGGTGGCGGTATGAGTGGCGATGCCTATCATATTACTGCACCGCATCCCGACGGATTAGGCGCTACCTTTGTAATGCAGCGCGCTTTAAAAGACGCCGAAATTGGTCCTAACGAGATCGATTATATCAATACACACGGTACAAGCACACCTTTAGGTGACGGCGCTGAGTTAAAAGCTATTGTAAATGTTTTCGGCGATCAGGCTTTTAAAATGAACATTAGCGCTACCAAAAGTATGACCGGGCATTTATTAGGTGCTGCCGGGGCCATTGAAGCTATAGCGACCATACTCGCTGTAAAAAACGATACTATCCCTCCAACTATTAATCATACCACACCAGATCCTGAAATTGATCCGCGTTTTAATTTAACCCTTAATAAAATGCAAAAACGCACCGTGCGTGCCGCTCTAAGTAATACATTTGGGTTTGGTGGCCATAACGCCTGCGTAGTGGTAAAAAAGTTTAATCAATAATTTAACCTTGATTAGACTTTTTAAAAATCTTTCAAAATCAGATCGTCAGTTAAGTAAAAGTTTAAAGTGTGTATTAGGATTCTCGCCTTCTAATATCTCTTTATACAAACAAGCCTTTTTACACAGCAGCAAAAAAGAAACTTCTAATAATGAACGCCTCGAATTTTTGGGCGACGCTATTTTGGGAGTGGTTATTGCTGAGTATCTGTTTAAATTATATCCGGGTAAGGACGAAGGTTTTTTAACGCAGTTGAGGTCGAAGATCGTGAATGGAAATTCGCTAAAACAGCTCGCGCTTAAATTGGGAATTGATAATTATTTAAAGACCGATCTTAGTAAAAACGAAAAAACAAAATCTTCGGCCTACGGCGATGCGTTTGAAGCATTGATCGGTGCTATTTATTTGGATAAGGGTTTTGAGGTTTGTAAGAAATTCATCCTGCAACGGGTTTTGAAATACCATATCGATGTGAACGAATTGCAAAATACCGATACCGATTTCAAAAGTCAGCTGCAGATCTACGCGCAAAGAAATAAATTGAATTTAGAATACCGGTTATTGAAAGAAGGACATAAAGGCAAGGATAAGATCTTTACCGTACAGGTCTTTATCAATAATGAACCTTATGTGGCCTTTGAACATTACAGCAAAAAAATAGCTGAGCAAAAAGCTGCTCAGCTAACTTTAGAAGAATTGAATATTTCTTAGTCCTTACGGCCGCCAAATAAGCGAAGCAGATATAGGAAGATGTTGATGAAATCTAAATAAAGCGTTAAGGCTCCCATAATCGAATATTTTCTAAATGTAACCGAGCCGTCATCTTCTGCCGCCATGTTCTTGATTTTTTGAACATCCCAGGCGGTTAATCCGGTAAAGATGATCACACCTAAAATACTGCAGATAAAACTCATTTTATCACTCTGCATAAAGATGTTGATAACAGAAGCAATGACAATACCTATTAAACCTATCATTAAGATACTTCCCATTTTAGTAAGATCCGCTTTAGTGGTATAACCCGCAATGGCCATCACCGCGAATAAAGCCACGGAACTTAAGAACACGTTAACTATAGATCCTAAGTTGTAAACTAAGAAGATGAAACTTAAACTTATTCCGTTAACGGCAGCGTAAGCTAAAAACACCGCGATCAAAGCTGGGTAAGATAATTTATTAAAACCAAACGACATTAAAAGAACAAATCCTAACGGTGCAAACATTACTACCCAGGCAAGGGTCGACATTTTTAATCCTGTTTCTGTTTCAACAAATAATAAACGAAGCAGGTCCGGAACAAAAGCAAATAACATGGAGGTTAATGTGGTAATTATTAACGCGGCTGTCATCCACGAAAAAACCGAGCGTAATAAGGTATTACTACCTACTACTGTTGCGTAATCTATTTTTTCGATGTTGGTACTTCTGGTGTTGTTTTCCATAATGTGTGTTTTGTGTGTACAAATATACGAATTTTAAAGATGGCTTGTCAATAGCTATCATCCTGCTCTGAAATTCAATAAGATGTGGTAGTGAAAAAAAGTTAAAGGCTAATATTCCAAAACTAATACTTCAACGCGACGGTTTTGCCAGGCTTCTTCACTAAAAATATTTTTAATTATTCTTTCTGTCCCGCCTTTACCAATTGTTTTTATTCTATCCTCATTTATTCCTTTTTCAATTAATGTTGACTTTATTTTGTTCGCTCTTCTTTGTGAAAGTCCAATTGTTCCTGCATCGTTGCCGTTAGTATGGCCTTCAATTAATATTTTGAGCGTCTTGTTCTTCCTCATTAATTTATAAAGATTGTTTATTGGAAGGATTGCTGTTGGAAGAAAGCTTGAAGAGTCACCAAAAAAATTTATTGTATTAATGGGATATTTAGAACCTTTTTTTAATTTAGGAAGGATTGTTCTGATATTACGGAGAGATATAGAATCCTTTATTGTGAATTCTCGAGATGCAATGAAAGAACTATCACCTAAAAAATTTAAAACATAAGTATTATTTGTCCTTAAATTGGTTTTGATCTCGTAGCTTCCATCCGCTTTACTATTTGTTGTTAAAATAGTATCTCCTTTTCTATTTGTCAGTGAAATTTCACTTTGAATGGGTTTATTTTTTTCGTCAGTTATTACACCTTTAATTAAAACCGGTTCCTCAAAATAAAATTGTATAGTGTGTCCTTCGCCTTTTTCATAAACATTATCTACTACTAAATAATACACCTCGCCTTTGGCAACGGTAACAGCGCTCACATAAGCATCGCCCACGCCTTCTTTCACAAATTCTTTTTGCGCTTTATTGTTGCAACCCGTTTTACCATCTATATCTTCTTTATCCCTCGAAATGCATGAACGGGTGGGTTTAATATGATACTTAGCCAAACTATCGCAAAAGCCATTCTTTTCAGCCTTAAATAGCATAAAATCGTAATCGTCATCTTTTTTAGAGGGGATTACATCAAAACACATATGTCCCTTGGTATTAATAATTAATTTGTACCAGGCCGTGTGATGTTCTTTTTCGAAAGCGTACTTGGTTTTTTGTTTGTGCTCGCTGATCTCCTGCTTTTCACCACCATTCATGGGTGCAATGGTCTTGCCAATTTTTGCTTGTCCGGCCAATACAACAGTTCTGGCATTTTCGCAATCGCAAAAAACGGTGTCTAATTTTGCGGTTTGGCAAAATAAATTGAGGGGAAAGAGAAAGAAAAGTAAATATTTCACATAAGGTATAATACGTAAAAACAGAAAAGTAACAGACCCTCACCCAACCCTCTCCCAGGGGAGAGGGAAAATAAACTACAATCCTAATAAAACTTCTTCCGGATTTTTTCCGCCGAATAAAATACGATTGGGATTCTCCAACATTTCTTTCACTTTTACAAGGAATCCAACGCTTTCTCTTCCGTCGATAATGCGGTGATCGTAACTTAGGGCTACATACATCATCGGACGGATTTCTACTTTGCCGTTAATGGCCATCGGTCTCTCAACCACGTTGTGCATACCTAAAATAGCACTTTGAGGTGGATTGATAATAGGGGTACTCATCATGCTTCCAAATACACCGCCATTGGTAATGGTAAAAGTTCCGCCTTCCATTTCAGGGATGGTTAATTTTCCATCGCGTGCTTTAATGGCGAGGTCTTTTATTCCTAATTCAATTTGCGCTAAACTCATTAACTCGGCATTACGCAATACCGGAACCATTAATCCTTTTGGCGCGCTTACAGCGATGCCTATGTCGCAATACTTATGATAAATCAATTCTTCGCCGTCAATCATGCCATTAACCGCTGGGAAATGGTACAACGCTTCACAACATGCTTTGGTGAAGAAACTCATGAAGCCGATGTTACTGCCGTGCACTTCTTTGAATTTATCTTTATACTTAGCGCGAATAGCATAAATACCACTCATATCAACTTCATTGAACGTGGTGAGCATGGCGGTTTCGTTTTTTACCGCTACCAAACGTTTGGCCACAGTTTTACGAAGCGCTGTCATTTTTTTGTGATCTTTATCGCGACCACCCTGCCAACTATTGCTTAATACTTCAACTGCTTTGGGCAGACCGTTAGATAGAGCGGCTAACACATCTTGCTTAGTAATACGTCCGTCTTTACCGGTTCCGTTTATTTGATTGGATTTAATGCCATTCTCGGCCATTATTTTATTGGCAGATGGACTTGGTGTTCCGGTGGCATATGAAGTAGATTTCTCAACAACTTTTGTAGTGGCAACTTCTTTCTTTGGTTCTTCTTTTTTTGCTTCCACTTTTTTCTCCTCTTTTTTAGGAACCGCGTTCGGATCGGGTTTTACCGAAGTATCGATCTTCACCACTACTTGTCCAACCTTAACGGTATCGCCTTCGCCGGCAAGGATCTCAATTTTTCCGGCTTCTTCCGCGTTAAGCGTTAAAGTTGCTTTATCCGAATCTACTTCAGCCAAAGGATCGTCTTTACTTACAACGTCGCCCGTCTTTTTTAACCAACGGGCTATTGTTACTTCCGTAATAGATTCTCCGGGACTCGGAACTTTCATTTCTAAAATTGCCATAGTATTAATGTTTAGTGTTGAATGTTTAGTTTTTAGTATTCTCTTTCACAAGAACTTTTGTAAATACTTTTTTCAATATCGTTTCCAACTCGGCAGCATGATGTTTAGCATAACCTGTAGCTGGCGAGGCCGACTCTTCGCGACCAATATATTTTAAATTAAGCGGACGAACGGTATGTAAAACATGTCGCCATGGGCCCATGTTCTCCGATTCCTCTTGTACCCACATAAAATCTTTGGCCTTACTGTATTTCTTAAATATTTCCTGGAATTGTTTGTGTGGGAAAGGATACAATTGTTCAATCCGCACTACTGCAAGATCATCGGCTCCTTCTTTTTCACGGCGCTCAATAATATCGTAGTAAATTTTACCGGAGCAAAACGCGATGCGCGTGATTTTTTTAACATCGGCACTTGTGTCATCCATTACTTCACGGAATCTTTGTTTGGTAAAATCTTCCAGTTTGCTCACGCAACTTGGATAACGCAATAATTTTTTAGGCGTGAAACAGATCAATGGCTTACGGAAATCGTCGATGATCTGACGGCGTAGCGCGTGAAATTGCTGAGCAGGTGTAGTAGCGTTGATCACATACATATTATTGGCGGCACATAGTTGCAAAAAGCGTTCCATGCGTGCCGAAGAGTGTTCGGGTCCCTGGCCTTCGTAGCCGTGCGGTAAAAGCACTACTAAACCATTCATGCGTCGCCATTTGTATTCGGCCGCTGCCAGGTATTGGTCAAAAATAATTTGAGCGCCATTAAAGAAATCGCCGAATTGCGCTTCCCAAATGGTAAGGATATTTGGCGAGGCAAAAGCGTAACCGTATTCAAATCCTAAAACACCATATTCGCTTAACAGGGAATTGTAAATTCGTAATTCGCCTTTGGCTCCTATATTATTAAGAGGGGTATATTCCTCTTCACTGTCCTCAACCTTTACAACGGCATGACGGTGCGAAAATGTACCACGCTCAACATCTTGTCCGCTAAAACGCACATGGTGTCCGGCACTCATCAAAGTGGCATATGCCATTAATTCGCCCATGGCCCAATCGTAATTATCGCCTTTTATCATGGCGCGGCGATCTTCAAAGATCTTTTGAATCTTTGTAAAGAATTTTTTTCCTTCTGGTAATTTGGTGATCTTTTCAGCGATCTCAAGAAAGGTTTTTTCTTTAACAGAGGTGTCTGGTGATTCTTCAAAATCTTTATCGGTTGGCATTTTTAATCCTTTCCAGTAACCATCCAAAAAGGAAGTGATCTTTGCTTTTTCGGTTTTTCGCGCTTCATCCAATTGCGAATTTAACTCTTCCTTGAAGGCCGCTTCAATGGTTTTCGCTTCTTCCGCCAACGGCGATCCTTCATCGGCGAATTTTTTAATCAAGATCTCTTTTGGATTAGGATGCACCGCTATCGCTTTATAAAGTAAAGGTTGGGTGAAACGTGGTTCGTCACCTTCGTTGTGTCCGTATTTTCTGTAGCACAACATGTCAATGAACACATCGCGGTGAAAGGTTTGGCGGAATTCCATCGCTAACTTTGCCACAAAACACATCGCTTCAGTGTCATCACCGTTTACGTGAAATACCGGTGATAAAGTTACTTTAGCAACATCGGTACAATAAGTTGAAGAACGCGCATCTAAAAAGTTAGTAGTAAATCCAACCTGGTTATTAACGATAAAGTGAACGGTACCTCCGGTTTTGTAACCGTCGAGCTGACTCATCTGTATCACTTCGTAAACGATCCCTTGTCCCGCTATAGCGGCATCGCCGTGCAAGAGAATAGGACAGGCTTTTGAATGATCACCATTGTGACGGGCATCAATTTTAGCGCGAACAATTCCTTCTACAACAGGATTCACGGTTTCTAAATGCGAAGGATTGGGTGTAAGACTAATATGAATTTTTTTTCCTTCGGCGGTTACCTGATCGGAAGAATAACCCATGTGATATTTTACATCACCTTCAAAAACGGAATCTTCACTTTCTTTTCCTTCAAACTCGGTAAACACATCCTTGTACGTTTTATGCATGATGTTGGTAAGAATGTTCAAACGTCCCCTGTGCGGCATACCGATCACAAAATCTTCTATTCCTAAATGAGCGCCATGATTAATGAGCGCCTGCATAGAAGGAATGAGCGCTTCACCGCCCTCAAGCGAAAAACGTTTTTGCCCAACAAATTTAGTATGTAAATAATTTTCAAAAACCACCGCGTGTATTAGATCGGTCAGGATCTGCTTCTTTTCATCGTTATTGAAGCTTGGTGTATTCTTTGTTTTCTCCATATGATCCTGGAGCCAGCTAATAACTTTGGGGTCGCGAACGAACATATATTCGGCGCCGATACTTTGGCAATAAGTTTGTTCAAGATGGGCAATGATGGTTTTAAGTTTGGCGTCACCAATTCCGATTTCAACACCCGCGTGAAATACGGTTTCAAGATCTTTTTCAGATAAACCAAAATTCTCAATAGCCAATGTTGGATTATAGGTTCTTCTTTCGCGAACAGGATTGGTTTTGGTGAACAGGTGTCCGCGCTGGCGGTAACCGCTGATCAGGGCAATAACTTTAAATTCTTTCGAAACATTTTCAGGAATAGCGCCACCGCCGCTTTCATAGGAGGTTTGCGCAAACTCAAACCCTTTAAAAAAATCGCGCCAGGTAGCGTCCACTGAGTTCGCATCCTGTAAATATTGCTGATATAAGCTTTCTATGGCGTTTATATCGCTGGTTCCAACGTATGAAAATTTGTCCATTGTATAATTGGTATGAGAAGTAACAAATATAATAAAATAACAATAAGAATTGCAGAATGGAAATAATAAAAAAAGAGGACTTAAAGCCCTCTTTTTAATGGAAATTTAATATGAATTATTTTGTGTTGTACGACTTGATTATTTCAGCAACACAATCAGCATATTTTGTAAGCGCTTTTAGCGCCGACTTTTTATAGGAATCGCGATTAGCTTCCAGTACAAAAGTGCCCAGTTGCGGTGTACTACCGCCATATTTCTTTGAGGCGTATTTTGGGATCTTGCTGTCATATGCCTCTACTTTTGCATCAAATGGTTCGTAAATTGGTTGTAGTTGAGAAAAGGATGCTCCAAAATATTTTTTATGATCCATCATACTGAAACCACCTCCTCTGTTTGGAGTGGTAGCCATTGTCCAGGCACCACCTTCGGCCCAACCTTCACTGGTTATTTTGATCACAGGAAATGATTTGGAATTAATTGTGTTTTTATATGCTTCGTATTTAACAGCCATGTCAAATTCAACGAAGTCAATAGTCAAACGAAGATAAGCAGCGCCTCCCTCAACCTGGCCTACAAATTTTGCCACTTTCATAGCTCCTGTTGGATAGTAAAAGAAAGGAACGTTGTTTTCGGTATAAACATGGGCAGTTCCGTAATCTTTATGTTCAAAATTTCTGCTCGATTGTTCTTCAGTAAAGCTTTTATAACCTTTTGATTCTTTAATTTTGGCGAAATCCACCAGTGTGACGCCTGCTGCGGTTAGTTTCTGTGAAAAAATGGTCTGGAATTCATTGGTTATTTCCTGGAACAGGGTTGAGTCGATACCATCAAGCATTGCGTAAGTTTTAGCGCTAACTTTTCCATCAGATAATAATTCGGCAGAGCTTATTCTGAAACGCAGGCCGATGTATGGTAATGCCTGTGGACTTGGCTCTTTCAATACCTTTTTATCTACATTTTGTACTCCTCCGGGAACGTCGAAGTATTTTTTTGCCTCGTCTAATGTTACCTGGGCAGAAATGGTAACGACTGATAAAAGACCTAAGCATAGGGCGGTCATTCTGAGTTTTTGTGCATTCATAGTTTTCAAGTTTAGAGGATAAACATAAAGGTTTTCACCTAACTCTAAAATACCCGTAATTGGGTATTTGTTAGTTTTTTGGCTAAAATTCCCCGAATAAATTAATTAAATTTGCGGATATGAATAAGCTTCATTTTTTGATTTTCTATAGTCTTTTTAGTGCGTTGTCCATTTTGGCGCAAGAAAATCCTAATTCACCTCAGATACAAACCTCTATGAAGGTGAAGCTTTTAATGGATAAAAAAGCAAGTTATAATCGCTTAAGCAATGGCGAGTATGATGGGTATCGTATCAAGATCCATTTTGGTTCGGATCGTGTTAAAGCGAGAGAAATCAGATCGAAGTTTATGGCTAAATATAACGGTGTCGACGCGTATGAAGATTATCAGCAGCCAAATTTTGTGATCACGGTGGGTGATTACCGTACGCGCCTTGAAGCGGTTGAAGCCTTGAAAAAAATATTGGTTGATTTTCCGAATGGTTTTATTGTAAAGAGCAAAATTAAACCTATGAAGGTGGGATGAGTTATTTATCCCGACTTCGTTTTAACAACATTCTTTTCACCGGCAATTCCTCGTATTACTTTTGAGTTTATTCGAAAAAGATAGAAATTTTGGTTTGGATGTGGTGCGGGCCATATCCATAAGTTTGGTGTTATATAATCACAGCGGTGGTGTTTTTTCTTTTATTAGTGGCGTTCTAGGCGTGGAGATATTTTTTGTACTCAGTGGTTTTTTGATCGGACAAATACTTTACAGATCTATCGTGGTAAAAGACGATCCGGGAGCAAAGAACCTTTTTGAATTTTGGAAAAGAAGATGGTGGCGCACTTTGCCGCTATATTATTTGGTGATAATGGCTGCTTTTATTTTGTGCGGTTTTTGTATAGGAAAGAATATATTGTATTATGTTTTCTTTTTACAGAACCATTTTTACGGGATCCAATTTTATCCGGTTACCTGGAGTTTGGTGGTGGAAGAATGGTTCTATCTTCTTATCCCCATTTTACTTTTGTTATTATGTAAATGGAAGGGCGGAAGTAAAAAGATCATAGCAGGTATTGTGTCGTTTATTCTGTTGATCACTGTTTTTAAAATTGTTTGGGTGCTTACGCATAACACGCACTTTTCGGGAATCAGGGCCTCCGTTCCTTTGCGCCTCGATTCGCTTTGCTTCGGCGTGCTACTGTCCTTCATTAAGCTGAGTAAACCTGTAATGTACGACACCCTAAAAAAACCGGTATTCTTTTTTACCGGATCGGTGATAATAGCGGGATGTTTGTTCGTTTTGTACGGACAGGAAGACGATAATTCTGTTATTGATAAAATGCCTTTGTTACGGGCGCTTTGGTTTTCGGTTGCAAGTATGGCAATTGCCTTTCTGGTGCCATTTATGGAAACCAACAATTTTATAAATACCATCGCGGCTTCAAAAAAATGGATCTGGTATCCTTTCACTGTTATAAGTGTGTTAACGTATAGTATTTATTTATTGCATATGCCGGTGAAAGGATTTTACTATGAGCATTTTGGTACTTTACCTTTTCCGGCAGTGGGTTCTACACTCACCTTATTTGTTTTGTCGTTTCTGGTATATAAATTCTTTGAGCATCCTATGACCCGTTTAAGGGAAAAATAAAATTTGAATTTAAACTTAGAAAATAGAAATTTTGGTTTAGATATAGTACGCGCAGCTTCTATTTTATTGGTCGTATATAGCCATATGTTCCACAAATTGTCTTTTCAATGCGGATTATTGGGTGTTGAAGTTTTTTTTGTATTAAGTGGATTTTTAATTGGAGGAATTATTTACCGTTGTTTTGCGCTTAACGGTAATTTGCAAGGAAAAGATCTGTTAAATTTTTGGAAAAGAAGATGGTGGCGAACACTTCCGCTTTATTATCTTATTATCATCATTAAATTCATTTATAACCATTCTATTGGATTTAAGTTTTTTCATTTTGTTTTTTTCATACAGAATTATTTTAATGATAAATTTTTTGCCGTTTCGTGGAGCCTTGCTATAGAAGAATGGTTTTATTTGCTGGTTCCGGTTTTAATATTTTTATTTTATCGTTCGGCTTTAAACAAGCAAAACATAACGTGGTATTTATTGGTGTTTATTTTATTGATCGCTGTTTTAAAACTGGTTTGGGAAATACCGTTTCAATTGATGCGGATAAATATTCCCTTACGAATGGATTCGCTTTGTGTTGGGGTTTTAATGGCATTTATCAAGAATTTGAGAACCGAATGGTATCACAGATTAAAAAGTCCTTTTGTTTTCATGATCGCTTTAGCGCTTATTGGACTGCATTTTGGTTCCCATTATTAAGTACGGCAATTGTTTTAACGTTTCCGTTCATGGAAAATAACACATTAATAAATTCGACGCTGAAAGAAAAAAAATGGGTCTTACTGCCGGTAACTGTAACGGCTTTGATCGCTTATAGTATGTATTTAATTCACACAATTGTTTTAGCGTTCACTAATAAACATTTAGTTGGTGTCCCTTTCCATCAAGTGATCGCTTTCGTAATTATTTACATTATTTCTTATCTGCTTTATAGATTCTATGAGAGGCCTATGACCAGTAGGAGGGAAGTCTAATGTGTTTTTTTGATCAATGGAAGCGAAACCGTTTTGGCAATAGCATTAGCTAGTTCGTCGCCCTGTTTGGTGAAGGGCCACACAAAAAGATTTTGGATAGGATGTGTTTTGCGGATCTTTTCAATGGCTACCACGGTTAACTTTTTTGCAATCCCTTTTTTTCGGTGTTCGGGAAGTGTCATTGCCGAGCAAAGGTATATAGCTTCAAAATTTGTACCAACCGGTGTGAGATCCAATAATTGTTTTTCGGAAACGGTTCCTGCTATAAATCGCTTCATCAGGTCAAGAGTGGTTGGAATAAGAAGGATCCAAACGGCGGGTCCGTTACCATCGTCAAATTCAGAAACGGTTGACGGATGTAAATTTTGCAAACGCTTGATCACATTTTCATCAACGTCTAATTGTTCGGGGTCACTTTTAGCGGCAAAAACTTCTTCCGCTATCTGTATCATTCGTTCAAAATTGCTTTTGTTCATAAGGTGGATGAAATAATTAAAATGAAATTGGTAAAAAAAAGCCTCACATTTCTGCGAGGCTTTGGAATTGGAGTGGGAACTACTGGGTTCGAACCAGTGACCCCCTGCTTGTAAGGCAGGTGCTCTGAACCAGCTGAGCTAAGCTCCCAATTGGGGTTGCAAATGTATATACAGAAGTTTAATTATGCAAATTTTAGATGAATTTGCTCTTTTTTATTCCAATACCTCCGGATTTAAGAATTTAGGCATGCATCCTT
>JBGASH010000335.1:0-2379 GCA_044229775.1 Bacteroidia bacterium | reverse complement strand
AGCATTAGCAGCCTTTATGTTTTTGTTGGCTTTTTCAACTGCTTCCCAAAAAGAAAAAGCGCCATACATATTTCCATGATCGGTGAGCGCTACCGCGGGTAAACCGTAATCCATGGCTTTCTTTACCAGATCGGCAACACCCGTTGTAGATTGTAAAACCGAATACTGCGAGTGGTTATGAAGATGCGAGAAATTACGAACGGCAGGTTCGTTGTTAGGCGTTGACGTAGTATCAACCGAAATTTTTTGTTCCTGATTTTTAACCTCCGATTTCTTTTCTTTCAGTTTTAACTCGTGAGCTAAAAGCTCCGAAAGATCCGGTGACTGGTATTTTAGAGACGAAAGGTCGGTTACCTCGCCAACTTTAATGATACCTCTCTTAATAATTTCGAAGAAAACTTTTGCGGTGGCCTGCACGTCAAACGCGGCGTTGTGAGCTTCAGCAAAACTTTCATTGAATAATTTAGAATATAATTCGGTAAGCGTTGGCCACTTAAATTTACCGCCCTTTCCACCCGGTATGGCGCACCAGGCCGTTGTTTGATCATTCTTGGTGTCAATGATCTTTAAACCTTGTATGGCATTGGGAAACTGCATCCTTAAGAATTC
Source organism: Bacteroidia bacterium (assembly GCA_044229775.1). GTDB lineage: Bacteria > Bacteroidota > Bacteroidia > B-17B0 > Aurantibacillaceae > JAHEYG01. Next base: position 1,770 of record JBGASH010000335.1, on the reverse strand, counting down.
AGAACCCATAATGCTGTTATCAAATTCTATATTATGACCGGCAACATATTGGCATTGCTTTAAAGCTTCACTAAATTCGAGAAGTACTTCTTTCAGATCCTTACCTTCCTGTAACGCCCGCTGTGTTGAAATACCATGGATCTGTTCGGCATTAAAGGGGATATTAAATCCATCGGGACGAACAATAATGGAACGGTGACTCAATAAGTTTCCATTAGCATCATGCAATTGCCAGGCTATCTGAACCACGCGCGGCCAGTTATCAAAATCCGTTAAAGGCGCGTTATAATTGCGTGGTAGTCCTGTTGTTTCGGTATCAAATATTAAGAACATTTTGTCGATTTACGATTTGTGGCTTTTTAATAACTCTAATTTTATCTCAACCAATTCGCTGAGTATTTCCATTAAGATCTTATCATTTAAATTTCCGTTGGAAACAGGAGCTTCCTGGTGCGATCTGTTTTTTTCATTAATTACTTTTTCCCTTTGATCCAGGATCATCATTTTAAAATTTTCGGCATCATTCATGCCTATCATGCTCATCATATTGCTGTGGTGTTGTCCACCCCCACCGGCAGTCTCTACCTTTACAATAGTTAAACCAAAAGCCCTTAATACGGGACCACCAATGAACGAGAGGTCTTGAATGTTCTCTAAGGGAATGGTTTTTTCGATGTGTAGGATAAGTCCTTTCGAAAATTTCAATTGTTTATTCGTAAGCGTACATTTTAGTGTGTGAAAGAACTTGTTGCTGAGCCACTGGCCTAATCCACATACCCAGAACGGTACAATCACCCAACCGGCTATGCTTATCACCAAATAAAATAATACTACAATAAAAATATACGTTTTTACTTTAGGATCGAATGTAGCTTCCTTAATGACGGTTACCTCTGACACACTATAAAATTAGTAAGTAATGCCCTCTGTAAAAAGGAATGTTAATAACTAGGATAAATTAGTTAATTTTAAACTTTATAATGAAAAATACGGCTTATATCATTGCTTTTTACGCCTTTTATTTCCTTTCGGGGATAAGCGCTCATAGCCAAAATACGGAAAGCGATAAGCTTTTACAGCGTGTTTTTAACAAGTCGTTCGGACTTTCAAGAAAGACCTTGCTGTTGGATCTGGTGGATAGCCTGGAAAAAAAGAATAATACGAAGGTAATTTATTACTTCTCTACCGAGGCCATTAAAAAAGCCCATGAGGACGGAGATTCATCAGTGGAGGCTTCTGCTTACAATTCGTTAGGAAACTTGTATAATCGAATGAGTTATTACACCAAAGCAATAGCTTGTTATCAAAAGGCCATCCGGTTGGTTCAAAATTCCACGAATATGGAAGCCATCATCTCTCTTTATTCCAACCTAACCACCTCCTATTATCACTTTGGTGATGCCGACAAAATGCTTGTTAATGCTAAAAAAGCGTTGGCCTTTGCCGAAAAACTTCCGCCCGGAAAAGACAAAGATGAAGACCTCTGCGGAATATATAATAGTTTGGGTACCTGTTTTTGTTTAAAAGAAAATTATGTTTTAGGAAGATCGTATTTTTTTAAATCCTATCAAATGGCCTTAAAAACCGGTGATAGCTCCATGATGTCGTATTACTTCAATAACATCGCTTACATTTTCAAATATCAAAATAAGCTCGATAGTTCATTGGTGTACTATATTGAATCAATGAAGCTCAAGGAGCTTTCGGGAGCCAATTATGACAAGATCAATGCTTACACTGCGATTGGCTCTCTTTACATAGATAAGAAAG
>JBGASH010000334.1:0-2380 GCA_044229775.1 Bacteroidia bacterium | reverse complement strand
AAAGGAGTCCGGTAAATGTCAATAAAAGTAAAAGTTTTTTCATGCAGGAATTGGATTAATGGTTTAAACCCGCAGGATAATATCCAACGGCTTAGATCAAATTTAAAGAAAAGGAACGAGAATTCCTATAGCCCCTTATCGCTATCCCACACAGAACCACTGAATGGTTTATTAAAACCAAATAAAGTGTAAACGGTAAAGCCGGAATAAAATATCAGTAAGTGAAAAAATACAGCAATTCGATAGCCACACCAATAAGTAGCGTCTCTGTCTAAAGTGATGTGGCGAGTGGGAATACAAAGGTCGGTAATGAGTGCCAGTAATATCAAACAGCAGCCTAAGGTTTCAAAATTCCTTAAAGGAAAACTTAATATTTTATGGCTCCATTTTAATTCTTGTCCCCAAACATGTATCAAATAATAATTGCCGTAGACAGTCGGCGCGAATAGCAATAACTGTCCCGCATTATTTTTATCTTTTAATACGCTGGGCGGCGTTAGTAATTTAAATCCTTCAAGATCTTTTCCTTGTTGTTTATTGAGATCCTTAATTTTTAGAATCGCTTCATAAGGAAAATCGCCTTTAAAAGCCTGACTATCCACAAATCGTAATCGGTATTTGATAGAAATATCTTTGATGTCTTTTTTTCTGAAGATAAAAGTTTCATTCAAACCTTCTTCATCTAACAAAGCAAAGGTCTTATTGTAACTTTTTAAATTGCTTAAGATATTATGTTCTTTATAAAGATCGGCCTTTAAAATTTTGTTCACTTCATCCAAAACAAAATCCGTTTTCTGAAACGACTTTCGTTTTTGTTTCATTAATTCGCTTTGTATGTTGATGCGATCAAACATTAGTATGGTATGATGGCCAAACCAATAGAGTAGGGAATAACGCCTTGCGGACCATCTTTTGTGAAGACCTCGCTTAAATAGTAAGAAGCAGTAAAGCATAATTGCTCCACGCCAATTCTAAAATTTATTCCATATCGTAAATGGTTCACGTTTTTTATATTATAAACTCTTATTCTTCCGTCGGCATCATCAACTTTATGATAATCCGACATTACCCATCCAATTTTTCCTCCCACCATTACCTTGAACATCGTGGCCGATTTAGTTCTGAAACGCAATTCTAATGGTATCTCAAAACTTCTTTCGTTATATCTATTTACTACGTACGGCGTTGTCATCGGTTGCAAAACAGTGGTAGGATGTTTATTGGTTGAATCCAGCTTATAAATAAAGTCGGCATTTGAACTATAATTATGACAATAAATTCCCATTCCAAACCCTAAACTAAAATTAGAGGTCCCGAAAGGCTTATCGAACATCAATGCAAAATTGAATCCAATACTTGTGGGGCCCGATTTGATTCCTTTTGGTGCCCCTCTCCAGTTGGTATAATTAATTTCAAAAATTAACCGGTCGCGCGGATCAGCTTTATAATTCTTAAGATCGAACTCCGATTTGCCCTTATAGTTACCTTGTTGCTGGGCCATTAGCGCAGACATTGGCATTATTATTGCGAGAATATAGAGTAGGCAAATCCGCATAGGAATACAAAGTTAAGGGTTTTGAGACTCATATTTTTTGGAAAAACCCGAATAAATGATGTAAATTGCATGTTATAACACTTAATTTATGAAAAGACGAGTAGTTTACATTCCTGTTCTATTGGTAGTATTAGTAAGTCTTTCGGCCTTTATTAAGATATCGAGCGGCGGTATCATTGGTGTAACGGGCTCTCCCGGCGAAAGTACCTGCGCCAATTGTCATGCCGGCGGGGGCGGCGTTACTACCGTGAGTGTAATAGCGGCTCCGGCCTTTACTGCTAATCAGTATATACCCGGACAAACCTATACCGTAACGGCTTTGGTTGTAAATGCTTCTTTTTCAAAATTCGGTTTCGATTGTGAGATACTGACTCTTGCCAATGCTAATGCAGGTGTTATGAATAATGCCAGCCCGGGGGTGCAATTCGCTAACTCAGGTGCACGAAAAAATGCTACACACACAAGTCCTAAGGTTGGAGCGGGTTCGGCGGCTTTTACGTTTGAATGGACCGCCCCAACTTCGGGTACAGCTAAAATATACATTGCCGGAAATGCCGTTGATGGCACAGGTTCTACAGGTGGCGATAAACCGGGAAGTATGATCATGACCTTAACCCCTGATGTAACTGCTATTAAAGATGAGAATTCACTTTCCGGAAAATGTGTGATATTTCCTAATCCAAGTTCAGGCGATCTGAGAGTGCAATATTTTTTACCTCAGGATGGAAATGTAAAAGCTGCAGTGTACAATTTGCGCGGACAAGAGGTGGCCGTTATATTAGATGAGGTTCAAAGTGCGGGTTTACATTCGGCTGACGCTAATTT
>JBGASH010000333.1:0-2386 GCA_044229775.1 Bacteroidia bacterium | reverse complement strand
CACAAGCTCTGAAAGATTATATACCAAATATACCTTTTATGCTAAGGCTGATATAGGGATTAAATCTGCCGGAATTGCGTTGGTGCCAAGTTTATTACTCTCAAAACAAGGACCCAATACTGAGATCGTGCCCGGTTTCTTCTTCAAATATATTATCCAGGATCAGGGAACTTATACTTCTATTAAAAAAGCGTCTGCTATATCTTTTGGTGCCTATTATCGCGCAAAAGATGCAATTATCCCATCTGTATTGTACCAGAACGGTGCTTATGCCATGGGTTTGGCTTACGATATAAATGTGTCATCACTTACACCGGCCAGTCACCTGAAAGGAGCTCTTGAAATTTCGTTGAGGTGGAATACAAGTCCGGGTTACGGAAAAAGTTTAGGAGGAAGCCCTAACAGGCCTACTTATAAATAATATTTTTTTAGTTAAGCGTTTTTGAGGTACTGAGTTTTTCCTTAAAAATAATTTATGTCCAATGCCACATTTGCGTTCAAGCAATTTGAAATAAAACAAGATAAATGTGCCATGAAAGTAGGCACCGATGCTGTTTTATTAGGAGCATGGATAATCCCTAATGGTTCTACAAAGATCTTAGATATTGGCACCGGTACAGGCATTATCGCTTTGATGCTGGCACAAAAATCCAACGCGCACATAGATGCCATTGATATGGATAAGGGCGCTTTTGAACAGGCGGGAATTAATGTGGGCGAAAGCATCTTTAAAAATAAAATTTCGGTTTATCACCAATCGTTCCAGGAATTTTCGAAACAACCCGATAAAAAATTTGACCTCATTGTTACTAATCCTCCTTACTTTGTTGATTCGTTAAAGAATTCCGACAGCAACCGTTCCAATGCCCGCCACGCCGATGTGTTGCCCAATGCCGATCTGATAAGTGGCGTAAAAAATATTCTCACGCCAAAAGGTAAATTTTGTCTGATACTTCCTAAAAAAGAAGCCGAAAAATTCAGAGAATTGGCCGAACAAAAAGGACTTCATTTATCAAAATTATTACGTGTAAGAACCCGTTTGGATAAAGAAGAGGAAAAACGCCACTTAATGCAATTTGAATTCAATCCCACCGAGTTTTCCGAATCTACCCTTGTTATCGAAAAAGACGAACGAAAAAGTTATACCGAAGAGTATAAAAATCTGACCAAAGACTATTACATGCATTTTTAGGACTGACCCACTGCATCCTACCTCCTTTATCCTAATTCCTCAAAAAATCCCTTGCTAAAATCAAATCTCTACATTAGATTTACACGTTATTTTAAAATGAAATTATGAAGAATATCACGGTTATAGGAAGCGGAACAATGGGCAATGGTATTGCGCACACCTTCGCGCAATTTGGTTACCAGGTAAGTTTAATTGATGTAAATGAGCAGGCTTTACAAAAAGCATTAGCAACCATCACCAAAAATCTTGAACGGCAAGTGGCAAAAGGTTCTATTACCGATGCCGATAAAGCCACTACATTAAATAATATTAAAACATTCACTGATCTTAAAGCGGCTGCGCAAAATGCCGACCTGGTTATTGAAGCGGCCAGTGAGAACATGGAAATAAAACTCAAGATCTTTAAACAACTCGACGAGATATGTTCTCCAAATACTATACTTGCTTCCAATACCTCTTCTATTTCAATTACAAAGATCGCCTCGGTTACCAAACGCGCCGATAAAGTAATAGGAATGCACTTTATGAATCCGGTTCCGGTAATGAAATTAATTGAAGTGATACGTGGTTACAACACATCTGATGAAGTGTGTAAATTAATTATGGATACTTCTAAAAAATTGAATAAGATCCCGGTTGAGGTAAATGACTATCCGGGTTTTGTTGCCAATAAGATCTTAATGCCAATGATCAACGAAGCTATTATTACTTTATATGAAGGAGAAGCCGGTGTAGAAGAAATTGATACGGTAATGAAATTAGGAATGGCGCATCCAATGGGTCCTTTGCAATTAGCCGACTTTATTGGATTGGATGTTTGCTTAAGTATTTTAAAAGTACTGCAGGACGGTTTTGGCAATCCAAAATATGCGCCTTGTCCGCTCTTGGTAAACATGGTTACAGCCGGACATTTAGGTGTTAAATCGGGAAAAGGATTTTATGTTTATACGGCGGGCAGTAAAGATCTTGTTTTAGCCGAGCGTTTTAAAAAGAAAGAAATTGTAATTTAATTTAATTAAATTGCAGGTTGTTTAATGGCCGATTACAGTAAAATACTCCCTATTGAATTTCCTCCCATAAAAAGTGCGGGCCTTTATTATTTTAATACACCATCGGGCTTGCGGTATGAAGTTAGGTTTGGAAGACGGCAGGATAATATTTTGCATGCCAGTATCGTTTTTGGCGTAATTAATG
>JBGASH010000045.1:0-19702 GCA_044229775.1 Bacteroidia bacterium | reverse complement strand
TTAAATAAAGAATATTTTAAATTGGTGATTGACTCGCTTAATAATGATCTGCATTTTAGTTTGAGTCCGACCGATGATATAAAGGATTTCCCTTTTCCAAAAGATAAATCGGGCGCCACATATTATCAAACTGTTCTCAATTTTACCTTATTATACAATAATAAACCAATCAACGCCGGCAACCTTATTTCTCGAGAGAAAAGTCAAACTTATTTCGGATACAATAAATGGCTCGGAGAAACCATTTCATTCAGAACTGATACGATAGATCTAAGAGATGCTTCATTGCTGGATGTTACTATTCCGATGTACGCCCTTAACCAACTGAAAACCGGTACCCACGATGTTGAGTTGCTTTGCACACAAACGCTTTTTTGTACCGGGGCTGATTACAAACGTTACAAAATAGATAGCTTAAGAAAAGACACATCTATAAAATATTACCGGCATTATTTGAACGCCCCTTTGGTTTCCTTTAAAGCAAAATTTAAAGTCGCTGTTCCGCAAATTTTTAAAACAACTCTATATTGTTACGGTATAGAGTTACGAAACGATTCGGTGTATTCACCCTCAGGAATGGACAATACCCTTTGGAAAAGCAGTTATCCGGATGTATACTGGACCATTGACTATCCAAATCAATTCTATTGCAGTTCTGACTATCAGGAATCAACCGGCTTTTATGACCGGAAAGACACCTTTCAATTATTTCATTATTCGCCTTACGATTCTATTTCCTTTGGCGTTTGGGATCACGATAATTTATCGCGCGACGATTACATTGCTTATCAAAAATTTGGTTTGAAACAATTTCCTAATAATAAAATTGCGAGACTTCGTTTTGGCAACATTAAGTGTTTTGAATTGCGAATGGTAAAGGGATACGCGGTGAATCGATAAACTTCCAAATAGCACGCAGATTTTTATGATTGTTAGGATTTTTTATGATCAGTGCCTCAATCTTAACTAATCATAAAGATCATAATGATCTGCGTTCAATTTACGATTTCTTATACTTTTCTACGATCTCTTTTATGTATCCACTTGTGGAAAGACCATGCGACCGGTCGGTAAAATAAACTTCTTTGCTATATTCTTTTCCGGTGATGGGTTTGTCTTTATAATCACTTCCTAAAAACCGCACATCGGGTTTTAATTTCCTTAACAGCTCTTCCAAATCCGCCTCTGAGTTGTAGGTCATTACTTCATCCACTAATTTACATTGCTGCATAATTAATACGCGTTGTTCAATGGTGAAGATGGGCTGATTTTTTCCGGCCGGTAAATTTTCGGCGCGATTAAGCGCTACAATTAGTTTATCGCAATGGGCTTTACATTCCTGCAGCATCAAAACATGTCCTGCATGGAACAGGTCAAAAACGCCGCATGTAAAACCTACCTTCATCTTCTTTTAGCTTTTTAATGGAACGCTGATTTTTTATGATTGTTATGGTTTATTATGATTAGCGCATCAATCTTTACTTATCATAAAAATCATAATGATCTGCGTTCTATTTTTACGCACTAACATAGGTATCTAAAATAACATGTAAAATAACCTGGTGGAAACATTCGGCAATGCCATAATTACTCACGTTTAAATGAAAATTAAGGTCGCCCATTTTACTTAAGGTGTTTCCTTCTTTAAATCCTGTAAGCGTGATAACTTTTCCGCCGGCTTCTTTTGCCAGTTTAGTGCCATTTAAAATATTTTTTGACTCGCCGCTGCTGCTCATTGAAACAAGCAGATCGGTTTTTTTAAAATGCAGTTTCAACCACTCTGCGATTGCATTCTCATAACCATAGTCATTTGCAAAGCAGGTGATGAGTGCCGCGTCGCTAAACGCAAATGTTGGAAAGCGGCCCATTTTAAAATAGTCTTCCATCATGTGCGAGCAAACCGAATTAGAACCACCATTTCCAATGAAAAAAATGCGCTCTGTGTTTTTCAAGATGCCTACTGCAACATCTATCTGCCCTTGCATAGACTTGTTCTTTACAAAAAACTCGTCGTAATATTTATTATATAAACTTAGTTGCATATTCTTTTAATAAATGTTTGGTTACCGATTTTTCATTACATAGCCAGGTGGTGGATAAACTGGCGGCTAAAGATGGAATTATCAGTTCTTTGATCTCTTTTTGAATGCTCGCCTGCAAACAGGCAAAAGCTAAAAAGGTATCGCCTGCCCCAATAGTATCTACAATTTCACTGGGAAAGGCCGATTGATGTCCAACGGTCTTGCCATCACACCAAGCAGAACCTTTGTTTCCTAAAGTGACATATAACAGATCGGAGTTAATTTCGTAGTTGTATAATTCCATTATATCATCGTAAGTATCTGTAATGTTCTTGTTCATTTGCAGACTTGCTTCACGCAGATCTAAACTTACGGTGCGTTTATGATGGCTTTTCCATTTACTGATCCGGTTAAACCCAAAGTTGTTAGAGTTGGTTTGACACATTAAATGAAACCCATCATTAATTTTTAGTTTATCACAAAAACCATGACCAAAATCGGCCACCAGAACCATGTCGTAATCTTTGGTGTCGATTTTTATTTCGCCGAACTTAGAGTTATCAAATTTATTTATTTCCACATGCTTTTTCCCATCAAAGGCATCCAGATAACGCGTTTTAATGATCTCGTTATTGGTATTAGTAAAAAGCTTTACCTCTTTTACAAAATCCTTTAAGTGATTCGCGATGGCTGCAGTTCCACCTTGCTGAACCTGTTTGGCTTTATCGGCCATTTTGTAAACCGGGCAAGCCGACTTCATGGAATGACCTTCATAATGCACGTAAACAAATTCATCAATAATGGTCTCTCCTACCAGCGCTACTTTTACGTTCTTGGCATCATCAATAAATTTATCAATTACCTTTTGCATATTTGGACTACAAATTTAAGCAAAATATCTGTTTTTTCGGGTCTTTTATTAGGGCCCTATCAAGGCAGTTTTTTAAGAATTCCCTGCCTTACCAGAAACTTATTAATAGAAAGGTTGATCTCTTCGCTGATCTTAAAGGCGTACATGCAGAGCCAGTACACTATACTTAAAGCTAATCCCTTTATAACAATACTCACCATTGGATTTACCATTAAAGGTATTTGCATTGTTCCAAATAAAATGACACCAAACAGCAATAAACCGGCAACAAACTTAAAGGTGAACGGCTGCAATTTAAAATGGTAATATAAAAACACAATGCGCATCACGTTATAAAGAACAAGCGTGATCGCTGTTGCAATGGCTGAACCTTCAATACCCAAATGATAGATCTCAATAAAAATATAATTGGCTAAAATAGTTCCTCCAATTAAAAACAAGGTAAAGAACAGATCATAACGGTATTTTTTGGATGTTAGAACAATTACGCCGTTAATACCAGAAGCCATGTCAAACAAGCGGCCCAGGCATAAGATCAAAAACACGTATTTACCTGCTTTGTACACATCGCCTTTAGGCATAATAGCGAATAATTCATCAATACAGATCCAGAAGCCGCTGAAGATCCAGGCGCCTATAAGTAATGAAACCACCGAAACATTTTGGTATAATTTATTCATTTCGTTCAGGTCTTTTCGCTTCCAGAGATCTGCTACAATAGGGCTGGTTATTTTAAGGACCGCTCTATAGGGTACCAACATTACAGAAGTAACAAAGGCTACAGTTGTAAAAATTCCGGTATCGCTCAATCCCAAAAAAGCGCTGATAAAAATAGAGTCGATAAAATTGATGAAATTATTTCCGGCACCACTTAAAGCCGAATAAAACGCGAACCACGATAAATGCTTTTTATATTTTTTCACCTTAGCGCTTATTTTTACTAGCGGAAAATTATTTTTACCACGCATGTAGATCAAAATTGCAATAGAAGCGGTGCAATTAGCTATCACATAAATGATCACAAACCATTCGAAGTTAATAACGTTAAACGCGTAAAGACTTATAGAAACGGTGGTAGCCAACCGCAAAATAATTTCCCAGGCAAAAGATGAAAATACTGTATCCATTTGCGACCTCAGATATGTATCAAAAATAAAATACGACAAAGCCGCCAGGCCTAATGGAATAATATAGTAGTAATATTCTACCAGCAATGGCGACTTAGCGGCGAACATATTTGTAATAGGCGTTTTAAAAACAATGCAGATCAATATCGTTACTAAACTTCCGTAAGCGGCCAATTTATAGATCCAGGTTAAAAAACCATGATGCTTTTCTTCATCGTTCTTGAAATAGGGGAAAAATTTGAGAATTAGTCCGATCGAACCCACTGAGGCAAATTGCGCGAATAAAATAGAAATATTAACCAGCACATTGGCCAAACCCACTTCGTCGGTTTCGAGAAATTTCGGGAATAGAATGAGCTTGTTCACATAGCCCAATGCCATGCCAAACCACGAAATAATAGCTAGTTTAAGCCCGTCGCGTTTTACAATTCCCATTGGCGATAAAATTACCTAAAAATGCCTGCTATTAAACGGTACAATGGGTATATTTGTTGTCAATGAGATGTTAATAGAACGCTGATTTTTATGATCGTTATGATTTTTTATGATTTTGCCTCTAATCTTAATTGATCATAAAGATCTTAATAAATCTGCGTTCCGTTTTTGATATGCTAAGCCCGAAAAATAAAATTTTCTTTCATAAGATAAGGATATATGGCTTTGAAAAACTAAGCTCTTACTGGGATGGACTTTTGTTCGCGCTTGGTATTCCCGCCATTTCAAAAGACGATTCTAAAAACGTAGTGCTTTTTGTTGGTGAGCATTTACCGCCACGCATCCCAAGAATGGCCAAATGGTTAAAACGCGAAAGTGATTACACCATTATTCTAATTTGTCACCAAAGAGGTTTTATCAAAGAATTTTCTGACCCAAGTTTTAGTGCTATTCACTTATTTAGGAACGCCTGGCACATGAAACGTATTTTAAAACAACTTAAAAACGTAAAGCTTGTGCACGGTTTCGCGCCAAAAAGCGAGTTCCCGAATATAGCCCGTCAATTTTTAAATAAGCCTTATATACACGACATGCAGGATGTGTATACCATTTATTACGATAAGAACACTTCGTTGAACTGGCTCCAAAAAGAATTACCACACGAAGCCGAATGCCTTACACAGGCTGATGGCATAGTTGCGCATAGCTTAGAGCCAAATGTGGCCTTGCGCCAATTACATTGTAAGAAAAAACCAAAGACCATTTTCTTTCCCTTATATTGTGATGATGATTTTTTTCATAATAACACCAAAACTTTAAACGAGAACGATATTCATTTAGTATACGCAGGCGGTGTGGCCGGAAGCCATCGCAACCCCGCTCAATATGGGAACATACAATTTCACGGCTTAATTAAAACATTAACGGAACAAAAATTACATTTTCATATTTATCCTAGTCCAAGTAACATTAGGGCCGACTATGAAGAGTATGAGAATTTAGGAGAACAAAATCCTTATTTTCATTTTCATGAACCAATTGCCCAGCAAAAATTATCGAAAGAATTAAGTAAATACCATTTTGGTTTGCTCCCCTTTTTCAAATCCTTATCTGAACAATCCGATCTAAAATTAAAATACGCCACAACCTTAAAGCTGTTCAATTATTTAGAGGCGGGAATACCGGTAATTGTAAGTGAAGATATTATATTTCAAAACAAAATATTAAACCGTTATGAAGTGGCCATTAACGTCAATATTGAAAGCATAAAAACCGTTAGCGAAAAAATTGAAAAAAGCAACTACAGTTCTTTATTGCTAAATGTTTCGGAGGGTCGTAAAAAACTTTCTTTGCAAAATAACATTATACGTTTAAAGAATTTTTACGCATCGCTTTAGTTGATGATAATCTTGCCTTTTTTCTCACCCGAATGATCAACTATTTTAATAAAATACATTCCCGTTTTAATGTTTTGTAGTTCCACTCTATTAATTCCTGTTTCTAAGGTTTTACTGAAGATTTCCTTTCCTAAAACATCATAAACTTTTAGTAACGAATTATTTTTTACTTCAACATTAAATTCGCCGTGTGAGGGGTTTGGATAAACTACAGCTAAGTGATCGTTAACTAATTCCTTTATGCCGGTACATGCAGACACATACTCGGTAACAACAATAGAATTTGTACAACCATTTGCAGAAGTACCTGAAACAGTATAGTTGGTAGTAACCATTGGAGTAATTATTATCGAAGAATTATTTGAGCCTGTACTCCAGGTATACGAAACCGCGCCGTTTGCTGTTAATGTTGTTGATTGAGGGGATACTGCATCTTCACACAAAGTGCCAGTTGCCACTGTAATTATTGGCGGTTGAAATACGTTGATGAAAATGTTTGAACTACCATAACATCCATTAACGTCGGTTGCATTAACGTAATAGGCAGTAGAAACAGTAGGAGTAATGATCATGGATACGGTGGTTGCGCCGCTGCTCCAAGTATAAGTATTGGCGCCGGAGGCCTGAAGCGTGATACTTGTCCCAGAACAAATATTATTGGTACTGGAAGAAATGGCTACCGTTGGCGAGGCATTTAAATTAACCAGTAACGTTTGAGTTGGAGAACTTCCGCAAGCGTTTATGGCGTAAACGGAAATAATGCCGCCAACCGCTCCCGAAGTTGCGTTAATACTATTGGTAACCGAAGCACCTGACCAGCCCGCCGGTAAAGCCCACGAATATGAAGTGGCTCCTGATACCGGAGAAACACTATACGTTCCGGATGCGTTGCTACAAATGATATTTGGCCCGTTAATTGCCGATGGAGCCGCGGGTGAGGCGTTATGGACATTTATTGTTATTACTGATGTGCCAGTACATCCAAAATTATCTGTTCCTATTACAGTATATGAAGTAGTGACAGTAGGTGAAACATAAATATTAGTACTATTAGAACCTGTATTCCAGGTATACGTATTAGCTCCTGCTACACTAATAGTTGAGGTTTGGCCGCTACAAATTTGCTGTGGACTAGATGAAGGAGTTATTGTTGGATTTGGATTAACAGTAATAGTTTGAGTAGAAGTAGAAGAAATGGTACCTGTAGTAGCTGTTAAGGTAACCGTATAAACGGCGTTATTAGTATAGGTATGCGTCGGATTGGTTGATGTGGACGTTGCCCCATCTCCAAAATTCCATAAATAGGAATTGGCATTTGTAGACGTATTTGTAAATGAGATAGGACTTCCAACACAAACGCTTTGAGAAGAACTTACAAAGGAAGAATTTGGATTTAATAACGTAACAGAAACATCTTCTATAAAATAACCAAATTGATTAAACGCGCATCCGCTGCATGAAACAGAAACCGTGGTATTAGCATCAGTATAAAAATTACCAACTGCAATGTATTTGTACGCGCTATCGGCCACGAAAGTTCCTGATACCAATACCCAATTGATATCATCAGTAATAACAACTGTGGTTGATATATGAGCAATGTTGTTAATGGGAAAGCTCGGCACTTTTGAAAATTTCAGTCCCATTCTGTTGGTGGAGTTCTTGCTGTTATCCGTATGCGAAACATACATTGAAACGCTATAGCTGTTGCCAGGAATAAGTGAAGTAGTTAATGTGGTAAAAATATTTTCTCGATAATCAACTGCCACTGCCGGCGCCATCATACATGTTGCCATATAACCATTACCCGATTTCGCGGCTTGCGGCCCCCATGTACTATTAGGCACATTAAACAAGCCGCTGTTACAAGCGTTAAGATACTCGGTACTGAAATTACTATTGATATTATTAGGGGCGGGCGACCAGGTAGCACAAGCCGTTACCTGATTATAGGCGCTTGGGCAAACATTCATGGCTTCAAAATTCCCGTTTGACACCAGGTTTTGAGCAAAATTTGTCTTTGCTAAAAGCATAAGAGCAAAAAAAGATAGCAGTTTTTTCATTTACCTCGTTTTACTACCAAATATACAATAAAATTTGACATATATTCCTTATTTTTAGCCTCTCAAAATAATGTCAAAAAAAGCCATAATTATTGGGGCAAGAGCCGATGGACACGCGAAAGTAGTGCTCCATATTTTATTGGCTTCAAAAGTAGTTGAGGTGGTTGGATTTGTGGATGACGATCTTTTAAAAAAAGGTACTATTATAGGCGGGTTACCGGTTTTAGGACAAATGAGCGATATACCCGATCTAAAGAGCCGCCTCGGAATTAATTGCGGAATTGTTGCAATAGGCAATAATCCTCAACGACGTGAACTTGCCAAAATTCTTGAAGCAACCGGACTTGAATTAATAAATGCCATTCATCCTTCGGTGATAAAAGATCAGGATGTAGTTATTGGTAAAGGAAATTATATTGCTCAAGGTGTGATATTGGTAACCGGCACCAGGATCGGCAACTGCGTTAATATTCATACGGGCACCACGATAGATCACGATAACATTTTAGAAGATGGCGTTAATATTGGTCCGGGCACTCATACTGCAGGAAGGGTTCATGTTGCCCAGGACGCTTTTTTAGGCACAGGTTGTGCGGTGATCCCCGATATTACAATTGGTAAAGGTGTTGTGGCAGGGGCCGGGACCGTTATAATTGATAACATACCTGCTTTTACAAAAGTGGTTGGCAATCCGGCAAAAGAAATTGAAAAATTAAAGAAATACTGATCATGAAAAGTGTTTACATTACCGGCGGGGCCGGTTACGTGGGTTCGGTTCTGGTACCCAAATTACTAAGTAAAGGATACAAAGTATCGGTTCTGGATCTAATGATCTATGGCGAAGACGTGCTGCCAAAACATCCAAACTTAACCGCCATTAAAGGCGATATACGCGATAAAGAACTTCTTAAAAAAACATTACCTGGCCACGATGCCGTTATTCACTTGGCGTGCATCAGTAACGATCCAAGCTTTGAACTCAATCCTGATCTTGGTAAATCCATCAATCTCGACGCGTTTGAACCACTGGTGCAAATTTCTAAGCAAAGTGGCGTGACCCGTTTTATATACGCTTCGTCTTCCAGCGTATATGGTATCAAGGAAGAACCGAATGTAACTGAGGACATGGAACTGGAGCCTTTAACCGATTATTCTAAATTTAAAGCCGATTGTGAAGTGATCTTACAGAAATATCAGAGCGATGATTTTACTACCTGCACTATTCGTCCGGCTACGGTTTGCGGTTATGGCAAAAGATTACGCTTGGATCTTTCGGTAAACATTCTTACCAACCTTGCGGTAAACAAAAATGAGATCACGGTTTTTGGCGGCGTGCAAAAACGTCCAAACATTCACATTGAAGACATGACCGATCTTTACTGCATTTTATTAGAACTACCAAAAGAAAAAATTGCAGGAAAGATCTGGAATGCCGGTTACGAGAATCATAGCATCGCTTCCATTGCTCAAATGGTGAAGAACGTTATTGGCCCACAGGTTCGAATTGTTACATCGCCTACCAACGACTTACGGTCTTATCATATCTCTTCCGAAAAAATAAAAAACGATATTGGTTTTGTGGCTAACCACACCATTGAAGACGCAGTTAAAGATCTGAAAGACGCCTTTGACAGAGGCGATATCCCCGATTCGTTAACCGGCGAAAAATATTTTAATGTTAAATTGATGCAGAATATTCACCTAAAGTAAATTACGAATTAGGAATTAATAATTACGAATGAAATAAAAAGAGTTTTTGAAAACGGACAACATTATACAAATTAAAACCTACGCTTTTGCTTTAAAGGTTATTTCTGTCTATAAAAAACTTACAACTGATAAACGAGAGTTCATATTATCAAAGCAATTATTAAGGTCGGCCACTTCCATCGGAGCAAATGTTGAAGAGGCTATAGGAAGTCAATCTAAAAGAGATTTTATTCATAAGCTTTCTATAGCATATAAAGAGGCGCGTGAAAGCAACTATTGGATAAATTTATTGAAAGACAGCGAAATTATTGAGGAAACTACTGCTAAAGAGCTTGCAACAGACATTACTGAGATCTTAAAAATAATAGGGTCTATTCAAAAAACATTAAAAACCAAAATGAATACCGAATCCATTCGTAATTCATAATTTGAAATTCGTAATTAGATGAAAGTACCATATATAAATTTAGGAATGCAACACGCTTCCATTAAACAGCAAATCCTAAAGGAAGTTGAACGCCTATTGGATAACGGGAATTTTATTTTGGGCGAAGATGTGGTGAAGTTCGAAAAACGTTTTGCGGAACTTGCTCAAACTAAATACGCGTTAGGTATTGGAAACGGAACAGATACGATGATCTTAAGTATGCGTGCGCTTGGAATTGGGCAGGGCGACGAAGTGATCACCGCTCCTAATTCTTATTTAGCTTCTGCCTCTAGTATTGCTTTGGCCGGAGCCACTCCTGTTTTTGCCGATGTGCATGAAGATTATAATATTGATCCAGCACAAATAGAAAAAGTAATTACCAAAAAAACAAAAGCAATCATTCCGGTTCATCTTACCGGACGTCCCGCCGACATTGATGCCATAATGGCGATCGCGAAAAAAAATAATTTATATGTTATTGAAGATTGTGCACAGGCGGTTGGCGCAAAATATAAAAATAAAAGCGTTGGGTCGTTTGGCATTACCGGTTCGTTTAGTTTACATCCTTTAAAGAATTTAAGCGCCTGTGGCGATGGTGGTGTTGTTACAACCAATGACGACAAAATTTACGAATACCTTGCTAAAGCAAGAACACACGGACATAAAAACCGCGACGAAGTTGACTTTTGGAGTTTCAATACCCGACTGGATAATTTACAAGCTGCTATTTTGAATGTAAAATTCAATGAACTGGAAAAATGGAATAACCGTCGACGCGAAATTGCCGAACGCTATTGGAAAGGTTTACATCACTTGCCTATTTATGCGCCAAAAGATAAAGACCATGAATATTCCGTGTATCATACTTACATTATTCAAAGTGATAAGCGTGACGCGTTAATGAAATTTTTAGGTGAAAACGAAATTGATACTAAAATTCATTACCCTGTTCCTATTCATTTACAAAAAGCCGCGGCCTATCTGGGATATAAGAAAGGTGATTTCCCGGTAACGGAAAAACAATGCGAGACCATTTTAAGCTTGCCGGTATTCCCGCAATTGAATAATGTTCAAATAGACTACGTAATTGATAAGATCAATGCATTTTATAAGAAATAGTTTTTTATTCCGGGCTACGTGTTTCGGGTTTTTTCTAATCCCGAAAAGAACATATAGCTCACTTGATCTGCCATTTCTTTTGAACAAAAAAATAACCTGGAATATTTAACCCGAAATAATCAATAATGCGTCATCCATTCCAAAATAAATTTGAAAGCGTACTTGAAAAAGACAGAAGCAAGTATGTAAAACCCTATGTGGTAGAATGGGATTATCAGAAGAAGCGCAAAAAACGCGGCGTTAAATATGAAAGTGATCTTCCAGAAGATTTTTATACTTACAAAGGCCCTCAGGAAATTGTTGGGTGGATGAACTGGTTCAAAGGCGAATATCCCAGTTTTTACAAAAAAGAGGTCATTGATCCGCTTTATGAACAAAGTCTGCAAAACGTAAAAGCCATTTTAAAAAAACTGGATGTTATTTACGATTTTGCGAACTACAAAAATGTTGGGTTAAATAATGCTCACGACTTTTTTATTCCACAAAGTTATCCTGTACCCGCCGAATTCGAAATAAAAACAGTTTTAGATTTTGGTGCCGGCTATGGCCGCCAGGCCAATTTATGGTGGCCGCATATAAAAGGTAAGGGTAATTTTATCGCCGTTGATGCCATTCCCATGTCTTACGGTTTGCAGAACTCCTATTACAGATCCATTAAACCCGATTTTAAAGATTATATTGAAAATCCGGATTCATTTAAAATTGATACCAAAGGCTCTGATCTGTATCACGTTCCCACCTGGAGACTGGATCTGATCCCTGATAACAGTGTTGATCTGATCCTATGCGTACAAGTGTTGCCCGAATTGGGGAAACAATTGATCCATTATATCTTTGAACAATTTCAGCGCATTTTAAAACCAGGTGGCGCGTTTTATATACGCGACCTTAATTACATGTACAAGACCATTGGCGCTATAGATATTGACAAGAGCTTAATTAACACGGGGTTTACCTTGGAGTACAAAGCATTTATCGAACATAATAAACATTTACACGGCATTCCAAAGATCTGGAGAAAGAACATAGACAGTATAACTAATCTTCAAAAGAACAGTTTAGCGCAAAAGAAGCGCTATTTACTGGAGGATATTGACGCGCTGACCGGTGGTATATTAAAAAAGAAAAAGAAATAAATTATGAATAAATACAGTGCAATAGGAAAAGGTTTTGGGTTATTACTAAGCAACCGAAATGAATTTATGCGCAGTATTTTCAGAGTGATAAAAGACATGTGGTCGAAAAGCGAAGTGGTAAAAAAATACAATTTACCCAGTGGTCTTCCGGCCGTAGACCTTTTAGATCTGTTTCCGGGCTTTAGCGAAACTATTACGCATTACAGTTACCTCGATAGCACCTCGAAGGCCATTGACATTGCCTTTATAAAACAGATCGTTAAATCAAAAAAAGATGTGAGCTATATTGAGTTTGGTTCGTGGCGTGGCGAAAGCTTAGTGAATATTTATAAAGATACCAAAGAATGTGTTTCACTCACTTTATCAAAACAACAAATGCGCGAATTTGGCTTTGGAGAAGCTTCTGTTAACGCCAGTGATTTTTTTACAGATAAACTCGAAGGCATTAAACGGATCCAACACAATAGTCAGACCTACGACTTTAAAGATCTGAAAGGAAAGTTTGATGTGGTGTTTGTAGATGCCGATCACGAATACCCGGGGGTTAAAATTGACACTTCCAATGCCTTTACACTCTTACGCGACGAGAACAGCGTTCTTATATGGCACGATTATGGAAAGTCTTATGAGACGTTGAACTGGCCGGTAATACATGGTATTTTAGACGGGATGCCTCGCGAAACGCATAAACATATTTACAAAGTGCAAAACACCTTGTGTGCAATTTACACCAAACAAAATGTAAAAGCTAAATATCCAACACCTTATTTGCCGGATAAAGTTTTTACCGTAACTATTAAAGGAGAAAAACTATAATGAAAATACTAGTAACAGGAGGCAGCGGATTTATTGGAAGCCATATGGTTGACCGACTGCTTAACGACGGACATGATGTGACCGTTATAGATAATTTATCTACCGGAAATTTAAGAAACCTTGAACATCATAAAGGAAGTACTAAACTTAAAGTGGTTATTGAGAGTATTTCCGATTTCGGAAAAATTGAATCCCATTTCAGCGGTGTCGAAAAAGTTTTTCATTTGGCCGCATTAGCGGACATCGTACCATCTATTGAACGCCCGGCCGAATATCACAATAGTAACGTGAACGGTACCCTCAATGTTTTGGAAGCATGCCGCAAGCACAATGTAAAACGTGTCATTTATGCCGCTTCATCATCTTGCTATGGTATTCCCGATAAATTTCCTACACCCGAAACAGCCGAAATAAGATGTCAGTACCCATACGCAGTTACAAAATATTTAGGTGAAGAATATTGCATGTACTGGGCGCAGGTTTATAAAATGAACATTACCAGTATGCGTTTTTTCAATGTCTACGGACCTCGCGCCAGAACCGGAGGAACCTATGGCGCTGTGTTCGGCGTATTCTTAGCACAAAAATTAAACAACAAGCCTTTCACAGTGGTGGGCGATGGAAAACAAACGCGCGATTTTACTTTTGTTACCGATATCGTCGACGCATGTGTAACGGCCTCAAACAACAATAGTATTTCAGGTGAACGCATAAATGTTGGCAGCGAAAATACTTATAGCATTAATAAATTGGTGCAGTTGTTAGGCGGCGAAATAACTTACATTCCAAAACGCCCGGGCGAACCCGATTGCACATTTGCCGATACTAAAAAAATAAAACAACTGTTGGGATGGAGTCCGAAAGTTAGTTTTGAAGAAGGCGTTAAGATCATGCTCGAACATATTGATTACTGGCGTGAAGCCCCATTGTGGGAACCGTCTTCTATCGCCGAAGCAACTAAAGATTGGTTCAAGTATTTGGGCTAGGATGTACTTTACCAAATATCGAAATTCTCGTGGATCATGGCCTTCCCCCATTTTTCTTTTCCGTAATCTTTCTCCAATTTAGCGCGCAGCTCTTTTGTTGAATAAACTTTGCCTTTTATTTTAGCCGGCGTCAGTTTTAAAGGGTCGGGCTTTACTACTTCTACCTTTTTAGCGAAATAAACTATGCCACCGTCTTCAGTTGCTAATCCTAATATTACTCCTGGTAAACCATTAAATGTTTCAGGACCGGTTGACGTTTGTAATTCCTGCGAGAACCATGCATAAAGCCGTGTAGTATCATTTACTTTACAAATGGCCTTGCGACATAGATATCCCGCGATCTTACGGGTATGATCAGTAATTTTCCATTTTCGATAACTTAAGCTGTCGTTTATGTTCAGTGGCTCACCCCAAATTTCTTTTACCATAAATTTTTTGCGGGTATTGAAATTCTGATAGACCGTGTTTTTCGAAGTGGCCCAGCCAAAATTTTCTTTTAATTCGCTTTCAACCGGTTTAAAGGTCGAACAGGTATCATTAAAGATCAATTCAAATTCGTCAACCTTATTCTTATCTTCTTCTCTTATCCATTCTTTAACACCATCCCAGTTCTTAAATGCCTTATATAAATTGGTTTTACGTTCATAAAGTATTTTACCTGCTGTGATCTGAGAAAAACCAGACACCACACTCATTAAAAGCAAAACCATTATACTATATCTTCTAAAAATCATTCTCTTCCTGTTTTTCTTTAGTGCTGGTAAATTTGTAAGTAACCTTTAAAAGGAAATACTGTTTTATTATTTGTCCTTTATAATCGATGATCCTGTTATCCATAACCGAACGCCTTGTGCTGATATTCTGATTCAAAATATCATAAGCATTTAAGGCAAAAATAAGGTTGTCATTTTTCAGGAACATTTTATTTATTTCGGCATTCCAAATAAAATAACTGATGTTATATCCGTTGGTGCGCTTGCTGTTGTCGGTATAAGTACCTTCGGTGCTTACTGTGAATTTTTTTGGGAATTTGTATTCTATGTCGCCCGTTAACTCATAAGTGGAATATGGCTGATTACTTTGGTTGCTGATAGTAGAAAAGGGCCGATAATAATTATAATTCCCGCCAATACTGAAAGATAATTTATCGGCTCTAAAACTCACGTCCAATTCGGGAGTTAATGACAGCTGCGAGGTGTTGGCTTTTATATTATTGATATAGCTTACATTGTTGTAATAATTTGAATTGAAGCGCGGCTCAAGTGTAAAAAGGTTTTTCAGGAAAGGAATATTCATTCCCGACCAACAGCCAAAGTTGTAATTTCCTTTATAAATATTTACGGGCTGCGAAGTGGCTACCATTAGGTTATCATAACTTGTAGTATAAATAATTGAGTTGTAAGTATTGTTGAAATATCCTCCAAACCAATAGCCTCTATTACTGATCGGTTTCCACGAATTTAAATTGACATTGATGCCATTAGTAAACGTTGGTTTCAGCGCCGGGTTTCCTATAGTGATCCGGTTAGGATTGGTATTATCAATTACCGGTTGCAACTGATTTAATTCGGGTTGCTGCGACGATGAAGTATAATCAATGCTTACTCGTGAGTTTTGTGAAAAACTGTATCTGAAACTAGCTACCGGCAGCACATTATAAAATGTTTGAGATAGTTTTTTGTCAAGCGTTAAATTATCAGTGGCAATAACAACTTGTCGCACTCTACTTCCTAAGGTGAAGCGATATTTTTTTACTTCGAATATAAATTTAGCACCACTACGCTGAACCTGACGGGTATTTAAAAAATTGTTCGTGAGCGTAGCATTCTCAATATCATAGGCAGATCCATTGTAATCTTTGGTTCTTTTATCCTGTAACGAACGGTTATACGTAAAATCATAAGAAAATTCGAGTTTGATCTTTTTGGTTATAGGTTCCGTGTAAACAATACCCGCCTGGTGTTCATTACGGTTACTCGTATTTGTTTTTTTCTGATCAATTACACTGAAAGTAGAGACCGGTTTTAAGGTATTATTTTCACTTAATAAATAAGCGGTATAATCATCCGACTTGGTATTAAAATAATAATTCACTGTTAAAAATCGATCCTTCTTTTTAAATCGCTTTTTGATCCGGAAGTCGCTCGATGCCTCATAACTTACACCACTATTCTTGTTGGTAATGGTTGATTGGCGGGCTAAAGTATCATCCGCCCTTATAAAATCGTTCGTTTGAATGCTGCTTACATCCATTACACCGTATTTTAATTTTGGAGTGATGATCAGGTCGGTTAATGAATCGAGTGTTTGTGTGATCTTGGCGTTAACATTATGCGAGGTGTTACTTTGATTACTTGAATCGGTTTGCGCGTTGCGGTAGGTGGTATCCGCTAGAAAATATTGTGTATTGGTGCTGCTTTTGGTTTTAAGACTATTTTGTCCGTAGGTATAATCGATGTTCAATTTTGTTTTTTTGAAGATCTTATCACCAAAATAAAATCCGGTCTTAAGTGTTTGAGGAATGCCGTTTTGCCGCGAATCATCCGTATACCAGGTGGTATTTCCATCATCATCCATCTGGCGATCCATTTCGTTGTCTAATCCATATTGGAAAACATCTCCCCAATTAAAACGATTTCTCGGGCTATTAGCACCTAAAGCAAAAACCGAATATTTTCGTTTATTGTTAAAGCGGTTTGCCAGCAATTCCCCTTCGTAGAATTTCTTATTAAATTCGGCCGTGGTACCACCTGCCCCGCTTATTTTTCCAAAATACCCTTTCTTTGCTTCATCCTTTAATTTCAAATTCATCACCTTAACGGTTTCATCCTTACTATCCGTTGTTTCGGCTTTTTTTTCATACACCTGAACCGATTCAACATTATTAGCCGCAAGATTTCGCGTAGCCACAGTTGGGTCGCTTCCAAAAAATTCATCACCGTCAACTAAAACCTGACTCACTTCTTTTCCCTGAACCGTAATTTTACCGGCAGCATCAACCTTAACACCGGGTAACCTTCTTAAAAGATCTTCCACCGTTGCGTTGGCTTTTACTTTGAATGAATCGGCCGTGTAAGTTAATGTATCACCTTTGTAATATACTTTATCGCGGTATCCGAATACTACAACTTCATTAAGCATGTTGGTTTTTGGAGGCAGAACGATCTTTCCAAAATCGAGGAATTTTTGTTTATCGCTCCCTACTACTATAAATGTTTGGTCGGCAAACTGCGGATGAGATACCACAACGATGTATGTATCAATAGGAATGGCTTCCAGTTTAAAAATACCGTTCTTATCGCTTCTCGAATATTGAATAAGTGTGGAGTCGTTCAAGCGTATGGCCATTGACAAAGCATTGGGCAAAGGCCCTTTGGCGGTTGTATCCATTACGGTACCGCTAATGGATAATGTTTGGCTTTGAAAATAGGCCGCGCAAAAAATAAAAATTAGGCTTAATAGCGTTTTTTTCATCCAATTAAAGCGTATAACGCGGATTTTCTTAAAAGACACAACCCCGATAACGGAAGTGATAAAACTATCGAAATCCCTTCTTTTTAAAAAGTTAATTTATGTGAAGGGTCCTATTTAGCTATAAGACGGTATTTTGAGGGTTTAAGTTGCTTTTGAGCCGGTTTTCCCTCTTACAATAAAAATACTACTTTTGCCTAAACAAAAATTTTTATGAAGAACACAGCCCTTTACAACAAACACGTAGCCTTAGGCGCTAAAATTATTCCTTTTGCAGGTTATAACATGCCCGTTTCTTACTCGGGCTTAAACGACGAACATCTAACAGTACGCAATGGTGTTGGTGTTTTTGATGTGAGTCATATGGGCGAATTCCGTTTAAAAGGTCCAAAAGCATTGGATCTCATTCAGACGGTAACTTCCAACGATGCTTCAGTTTTAACGGATGGAAAAGTACAATATTCTTGCCTGCCAAATGATAAAGGTGGTATTGTTGATGATTTGTTGGTATACCGTCATAAAGCAGATGAATATTATTTGGTGGTAAACGCCTCTAATATTGAAAAGGACTGGAACTGGATAAAAAAACACAATACGTTTGGTGTGGAGATGCTGGATATGTCGGATGGATTAAGCTTGTTGGCCGTGCAGGGACCAAAAGCCATCTCCACTTTACAGAAGCTAACCGATGTGGATCTTTCCGATATGGAATATTATACTTTTACTGTAGGAAAAATGGCTGGCATAAACGACGTGATCATTTCGAATACGGGTTATACCGGCGCCGGGGGGTTTGAAATTTATGTAGAAAATAAAGATGCTGAAAAAATGTGGGACGCTGTTTTTGAAGCGGGAAAAGAATTTAATATTAAACCCATTGGTTTAGGTGCACGCGATACTTTACGTTTAGAAATGGGTTTTTGCCTGTACGGAAACGATATTGATGATACCACTTCGCCAATAGAAGCAGGTTTAGGTTGGATAACTAAATTCACTAAAAACTTTACTAACAGAGCCGCCCTTGAAGCACAAAAGGCACAAGGTACCGACCGTAAGTTAGTGGGTTTTGAAATGATCGACCGGGGCATCCCTCGTCACGATTACCCTATAGCCGATGCGAAAGGTACCATCATTGGAAAAGTAACGTCGGGAACACAATCGCCATCGCTTAATAAAGCCATTGGTATGGGATATGTAAAAAAGGAATTTTCGAAAGTTGACTCAGAAATTTTTATTGTGATCCGCGAAAAATTAATTAAAGCGAAAGTGGTGAAGATCCCTTTTTTGAAAAAGTAAAAATTGAGCGAAGAAAAAAAATATAAGATCGACACCTGTTTTTCTCCCTACTTATACCCGGTATATAAAGACGAAGAAAGTATAGTTGTTATCATTGATGTTTTTAGAGCAACCTCTGCTATTTGTGTGGCCTTTTATAATGGTGCCGAAAAAATCATTCCTGTTGCAACCGTTGAAGAAGCAGCCGAGTATAAAAAACAAGGTTACTTAGCGGGTGCCGAAAGAAATGCGGTAAAATTAGACGGTTTTGATTTTGGAAATTCGCCCTATGATTATATGGGCGAACATGTGAAAGGAAAAACCATCGCTCTTACTACCACTAATGGCACACAGGCCATTGAAGCGGCACGAAACGCCTATCAGGTCGTGGTGGGTTCGTTTTTGAATATTGATGTGCTTTGCGATTGGTTATTAAAACAAAATCGCAGCGTTATTTTATTATGTTCGGGTTGGAAAAACAAATTCAATCTGGAAGATGCTTTGTTTGCCGGTGCTGTTACCGAAAAAATGGTCGCTCTTTCCGATAATTATAAGTTGGGCGACGGCTGTTTAGCGCTAAAATATTTATATGCTCAGGCACAACACGAACCTATAAAGTTTTTGGTTCACGCTTCTCATAAAGAACGAATGTCGAGATTAGGTTTAAAGAAAGACATTAAATATTGTCTTACCCCAAATCAGGCGCCGGTTATTCCTATTCTGGAAGACCGCAAATTTCTGGTTAAATTGGGATAAAACTATTACAGAAAAATCACTTAAAATGGTCGGTTTTTAACGAAAAAGTGGGCTTTTTGGTCATTTCGTAGGTCACTAAACCAATTTAGTCT
>JBGASH010000044.1:0-19764 GCA_044229775.1 Bacteroidia bacterium | reverse complement strand
TCTAATAGTTTTGGTTTTATGGTGTTTGACGGATAATGCACAAACAAAAAAGAAAAGTGAAAAGTCGCCGGTAAAAAAAGAAACTACTAAAAAGCAGGAAGATAAAGGGGATGTTATAAAGGAGGAAACGGCCATTGAACGATCACCTTACGAGGATGCCTTTAACATGGTAGAAGAAATGCCTCAGTTTCCGGGTGGCGATGCCGAAATGATGAAATTTATCAGGGATAATTTGAAATTTCCAGAATCAGCGAAAAAAGATTCGGCATTCACCGGATGTAAAACTTTTATTAAATTTATCGTTGGATCGGATGGAAAAATTAGGAACGAAATGGTTGCCAGAAACTGTATAGGTTGTATGGATTGCGATATTGAAGCCATAAGAGTAATAAGCAGTATGCCGGTATGGAAACCGGGAAAGCAGGGAGGAAAGGCCGTGGCGGTTAATTATGTACTCCCTATTTTTTTTAATAAACAATAAAGTCATGAGAAATTTTTTAGTAATTCTTTTTGTTGTAAGTGGACTGAATTTTTTTGCGCAGGATGCAGTGGATTCAAAACCTGAGTTCAAAGGCGGCGATAAGGCCTTGAATAAGTTCATCCGCAAAAAAATGAAATTTCCCAAATCCATGCTAAAGGATACGGAGTTTATGGGATGCAAATGTGATATCAGAGTAATGATCAACGAACAAGGGAAAGCCATCAATCCTAAAATTGTACATAGTTGCGAGCATTGGTTTGGCAGCAGCGAAGAGGCCTTACGGCTTATTGATATTATGCCAAACTGGATTCCCGCAAAAAAAGACGGGAAGCCGGTCGCTGTTACCCATATGATAACCATTTACTTTAACAAACCTTAACCATTTATGTGCTAAAAAACCTGCTTTTTTGAGGGTTTGGTACATGCCTTGTATTTTAATAATTATAGTAATTTTGCTTAATAATTTTTGACCATGAAAACACCACTGATCCTTGCCGCGCTTGCCACTGTTAGCATTTTACCGGCACAAACCTTGCAAGACGCGCTTACCAAAACCGATAATGAACGCTTTGAGGCAGCCGCAGCTGATTACCGCGCTTTGATAGCGA
This sequence comes from Bacteroidia bacterium, assembly GCA_044229775.1. Taxonomy (GTDB): domain Bacteria; phylum Bacteroidota; class Bacteroidia; order B-17B0; family Aurantibacillaceae; genus JAHEYG01. The sequence continues at coordinate 18,675 of JBGASH010000044.1, read as the reverse complement.
AAGAAAGTGGTAAAGGCGAAAATTATTTTTACTATGGTGAGAACTTTTTTAAAAAAGGTGATCTTGATAGCGCCAATATTCAATACCAAAAAGGAAGCGAAGTTAACGCTACCAATCCTTTAAATTATGTGGGTTTAGGAAAAGTATTATGGTTCCATGGTAAAGAGGCTGATGCGAAAGCCCAATTTTTTAAAGCAGCTACCTTGGGTGCTAACAAAAACACCGAAGTAATGCGTCGTACCGCTGAAGCCTATATCACTTCCGAAACAAATAAAAATTGTGATGAAGCTATCAAACTTTTGAATGAGGCTATTAAATTGGATCCGAAAAATCCGGAGAATTATATTTTGTTAGGTGATGCACAATTAGAAAAAAATCCAACTGACGGAAGCGGTCCTATTAAAAATTATCAGAAAGCCTCTGAACTTAATCCTAAATCTACCAAAGGTATTTTACGCGAAGGTAAATTGTACCAGCGCGGAAGAAATTACCAATTGGCATTAGAGAAATACAAAGCCGCCGAAGCCATTGACGCGAATTTTGCCCCTGCTTACCGCGAAAAGGCAGAACTTTATTTATTGGCAGGACAAGCTTCTAAGTCGATCGAGAATTGGAAAAAATATTTAGAACTCAACAGTAATAACGAATCGCACTACCGTTATATGCTGGCCTTGTTCAACAACAAACAATTTACCGACGCTATAGCTGAAGGCGAAAGTTTAAAAAAGAACGGGTATGATAATTATACCATTGAGCGGTTATTAGGCTGGAGTTATGGTGAGATGGGAAATAAAAATGATACTACCGCTTATTCAAAAGGTTTACGTTGCATCAATCAGTTTTTTGAGCAGGTAAAGAATGTACCAAACTTCAGATATCTGCCGGGCGATTATAAATACAAAGGAAGTTTATTATCAAAAACCGGAAAAGATTCTTTAGGTGTGGTTGAGATAGAAAAAGCGATAGCGTTGGATCCGGTTGCCAATTGCGAGCTATGGGCCGATATCGCCAAGATCTGGATGAAAGCAAAAAATTATAGTAAATCAATAACCGCATTCGAAAAAAAGCAAACTTGTCCAAAAGGACTTTCAGCACAGGATTATTCCGACATGGGCCGGGCTTATTATTTTTCGGGAGGTGCAAAACAACGTGAAGCAGCAGCGCTTAAAGATGCTAAAGCCAAAGCAGCAAAGGAAGCCGAAGCAATGCCGTTTTTTGTGAAAGCCGATACGTGTTTCAGTAAATTGATCGTGAGTGCTCCGAATTTTGCTACCGGTTATTTCTGGAGAGCAAGAGCCGAAGTATTTATAGATCCTACCAGCGAAAAAGGGTTGGCCAAACCCGATTTTGAAAAAGGTTTATCATTAATTAAACCCGAAGAAAAAACCGGCGCGTACAAGACCAACGTGATTGAAGCGTACGAATATCTTGGTGGTTATTACACTTCTGTAGCAAAAGATGACGCCAAGGCTAAAGAACATTGGACAATGTTAAAGGAGATCGATCCAAATAACGCTAAGGCGAATATTTATTTTAATCCGCCGAAAAAGACCACGCCAACACCGCCTAAAAAATAAGGTTCTATTTGGCGCAACTCATTTCAACGCATTTCTCGCCGTCGATAGCGGCGCTCACAATGCCACCTGCAAAACCGGCTCCTTCGCCGCAGGGGAATAGGTTTTTTATTTGAGGATGCCTTAAAGTTTCTTTATCACGAGGAATACGAACCGGTGTTGAGGTTCGCGATTCTACACCCACAATAACCGCGTCGTTGGTTAAATAACCTCGCATTTTATTTCCAAATGCTTTAAATCCTTCTTGCAATGCATGGCCTATTAAATTTCCTAAAACAGTTTTTAAAGGGGCTGATGAAATTCCCGGTGTATAAGAACAAGCGGGTAGGTTAGAGCTGGTTTTATTGTTTACAAAATCCATTAAGCGTTGTGCGGGGGCAGTTTGTGTTTTACCGCCTTCTACCCAGGCTTTATACTCCAGTTCTCTTTGAAATTGTAATCCGGCTAATGGCCCAAATTTTTTGTATGGTTCAAAATCCTTCAGATCTAATCCTACAACAATACCGCTATTTGCATAAGGATTATTTCTTTTGCTCGGGCTCCAACCGTTGGTCACAATTTCTTCCTGTGCAGTGGCGCAAGGCGCAATGATACCACCCGGACACATACAAAACGAATAAACACCTCGTCCGCCTACCTGCTGCACCAAGCTGTAATTGGCAGCGGGCAGGTAGCTGCGTTTTTCTATTATTTCATTTAAAGTGCCGCAGTGGTATTGGAGTTTGTCAATCAATTCCTGCGGGTGTTCGGCCCTTACGCCCATGGCAAAAGGCTTTGCTTCGATCAAAATGTTTTTTTTATGAAGTAATTCGTAAATATCGCGGGCACTGTGACCGGTAGCTAAAATGAGTTCCTGAACCGGAAACGTTTTTGTTTTTTTATTGCACAGATCTTCCACAATTATCTCTTTGATCACATTTTTGTCAACGCTTAGATCCAATAATTTATGTTCAAAATAAATTTCGCCGCCAAATTTTAAAATGGTTTCGCGTATGTTTGAAATGATCTTGGGTAATTTGTTGGTACCAATATGCGGATGAGCATCCACCAAAATCTCTTCCGATGCCCCGTGAAACACCAGTGTTTTTAGTATTTTCTCTACATCGCCTCTTTTGGTAGAACGGGTATATAATTTCCCATCGCTGTAGGTTCCGGCGCCACCTTCACCAAAACAATAATTGCTTTCGGGATTAACAATGTGATCTTTATTGATGGCTGCCAGATCGCGTCGGCGGCTTTGCACATCTTTGCCCCTTTCAATGATAATGGGTTTAATGCCGAGTTCTAAACAGCGCAAGGCGGCAAATAATCCAGCAGGCCCGGCACCAATTATTGTTCTTTGTAGCGAGCCGGAAGTTGAAGGCAAATAGTTTGGAACAAAATCAAAGGCAGCCGGCGTTTCATTGATGAAAACATCAACCGTTAAGTTTACTTTAATGTTTCGCGAACGCGCGTCGATGCTGCGTTTAAGGGGTTTTACAAAAAAATGATCGCTTGCTTTAAGGGAAAGTTCTTTAAAAAGTTCTTCTTTTAAAAGTTGTTCGTTCAATGCTACCGAAGCGGGTAACTGGAGTTGTAGTGTTTTTTTCATACTTTAATGAAGGGTGATTATCCCTTAAATTATTTTAAACAAAACTAGCAGGCTCTACGTATTTTACATTTTCATGGTGAGCCCGTAGCACCATGTTGTCTTACCCTTCAAACGTTACCGAAAAAACCACCATGCGTGATCTTACTTTATCAACGCTATTGGTAAAAATACTATTTTCTTTTTGCAAAAGATTTTTAGTTCCCATCTGAAGTTTTAGTTCAAGTCCCAACTTAAAATACAACAAATAAAAATCGGTACCGGCGCCGCCGCTGAAATAGATATCGTCGCGCTTTATTTTTACGGCATCATCCAATTGGTTGGTGCCATCGCCCACGCTTGCTACACGTTTGTTAGAGGCAAGGTCTAAAGCATAACCGCCACCGCCGATCACATAAGCGCTAAAATTATTGAGTCGTTTCGATTGCACTTTTACTTCTATTGGAAATAGTAAAAAAGTGGACTCCACACTTTTTGTGAAAATTTTAGTGCTGTCGTGTTTGTTATTTTGTAAGGTGTATTGAATGGCCCGCGAAGCGAAACTAATACTAGGGGTTGTTCTTATACGTATGTAATCATGTAACCTTACGTCGCATACCAGGCCAATGGCAAACCCCGGATCGCCTTTGGTATAAACACTCGCCATTTTGTAATGTACCTTTTCAATAACGGTATCGGGGAAAGCCGAATTTTTAACGGTGTGTATCCTAAAATCGGTTTGATTGCCTGCGATGGTGAACCCAAAATGGTAAGGGATCTTATAAAAATTAGGCAAATTAGAGGTTAATCCCTCGCTTTGTTGGGCAAATGAGGAATTAACAAGAACTAAAAGCAAAAATATATAACGTATTGGAGCCAATGTGTATATAACGTATTAAAGCAGGATTTATTACATTAAAATAGATGTAGAAATTGTCACTTTTAACCCATTTTAGCGAACCGGTAATTGCTTGTTTTCTCAAACTTTTTATCGGAATTACAGGATCTGTAAAGCAAATTTTTTCGCGGTTAATCGTTGAGCTTTAATACCGCCATAAAGGCACTTTGCGGAATTTCTACACTCCCCACTTGTTTCATTTTCTTCTTACCCTCTTTTTGTTTTTCAAGGAGCTTACGTTTACGGCTAATATCACCGCCGTAACATTTAGCGGTTACATCCTTACGAATGGCCCTTATGGTTTCGCGGGCAATGATCTTGGCGCCAATGGCAGCCTGCACCGGAATTTCGAATTGCTGACGCGGAATAAGTTCTTTTAATTTCTCACATATTTTTTTGCCGAACTCGTAAGCGTTGCTTCTGTGGATCAGTGCCGATAAAGCGTCGACCTGATCGCCATTCAATAAAATATCCAGTTTTACCAGATCCGATTGTTTCATTCCTATTGGGTGATAATCGAAAGAGGCGTATCCTTTTGAAATGGATTTTAAACGGTCAAAAAAATCAAACACTACTTCACCTAACGGCATTTCAAATACCAGTTCAACACGATCGGCGGTTAAATAATTTTGAGTAACAATTTGTCCGCGTTTTTCTATACACAAACTCATCACCGGTCCAATGAATTCCGATTTGGTAATGATATTGGCTTTAATATAAGGTTCTTCAATATAATCGATGCGTGCCGGATCGGGAAGGTCGCTCGGGTTATTAACCGTTATTACCTCACCGTTAGTTTGATAAGCAAGGTATGATACGTTAGGAACAGTGGTGATCACGGTCATGTTGAACTCGCGCTCCAAACGTTCCTGAATAATTTCCATGTGCAGCATTCCTAAAAAGCCACAGCGGAAACCAAATCCCAACGCCGCCGAACTTTCGGGTACCCAGGTTAAAGAAGCGTCGTTCAGTTGTAATTTTTCCATACTGTAACGCAGCTCTTCAAAATCTTCGGTATCTACAGGGTAAATACCGGCAAACACCATGGGTTTTACATCTTCAAAACCTTTGATGGTTTCAGTACAAGGATTGGCAACAGTGGTAATGGTATCACCAACTTTTACTTCACGGGCCACTTTAATTCCCGAAATAATATAGCCTACGTCTCCTGTTTTTACAATATCGCGCGGTTCTTGTTTTAAACGTAATACGCCCACTTCATCCACATTGTATTCCATGCCGGTATTGACGAACTTAACCTTGTCATTTTTTTTGATGCTGCCGTTATAGATCCTAAAGTAAGCAATGATGCCGCGAAACGAATTAAAAACCGAATCAAAGATCAAGGCCTGCAACGGTGCGTTCTCATCTCCTTTTGGAGCGGGAATGCGCTCCACGATCGCTTTTAAAATATCGTGAACACCTTGTCCGGTTTTACCTGATGCAGCAATTACTTCTTCTGGTTTACAACCTAAAAGGTCAACAATTTGATCGGTCACCGCTTCGGGTTCGGCGCTCGGTAGATCAATTTTATTTAAAATAGGAATGATAGTAAGATCATGCTCAAGCGCTAAATATAAATTGGAAATGGTTTGTGCCTGTATACCCTGAGCCGCGTCAACAATTAAAAGAGCACCTTCGCACGCGGCAATAGAACGTGATACTTCGTAACTGAAATCAACGTGACCGGGTGTATCAATTAAATTAAGGACATACTTTTGGTTATTTAAAGTGTAATCCATCTGAATAGCGTGACTTTTAATAGTGATCCCACGCTCTTTCTCCAGATCCATATCATCCAGTACCTGATCCTGCATTTCGCGCTTACTGATGGTGCCCGTATACTCTAATAAACGGTCGGCAAGCGTGCTTTTTCCATGATCAATATGGGCAATAATGCAAAAGTTCCTGATATTCTTCATAAAGTTCTAAATACGCTGAAATAAGAGGTTAAATATACGAAAATAAGAGCTGTGAAATTCGATTTTTTTTGCAAATTTGTACCCTTATTAGCCGCTATGAGCCGTATTAAAATTAAAGCCGTTTTAGGAATGAGTCCTGCAGGACAGGAGATCACTGTTAAGGGTTGGGTGCGTACTTTTCGCAACAATCAGTTTATTGCTTTAAATGATGGCTCTACTAATAATAATTTACAGGTGGTGGTTGATTTTAATACCACCGCTGAGGATACTTTAAAACGTATTACCACCGGTGCGGCCATCTCGGCTACCGGAAAATTAATTGCTTCTCAGGGAAAAGGACAAACCGTAGAGTTAACGGCCAACAAAGTGGAAATTTTAGGTGATAGCGATGCAGAAAAATATCCCTTGCAACCTAAAAAACACAGTCTGGAGTTTTTACGTGAGATAGCACATTTGCGTTTTCGTACCAATACGTTTGGCGCGGTTTTTCGTATCCGTCACAGCTTAGCTTACGCTATTCATAAATTTTTTAACGATAAAGGATTTGTGTATTTGCATACGCCGATAATTACAGCAAGTGACGCGGAGGGAGCAGGTGAGACTTTTAAAGTTACCAACTTTGATCTTAAAGATATTCCGAAGAATGATAAAGGGGAGATTGATTTTAAACAGGATTTTTTTGGGAAGGCTACTAACTTAACGGTGAGCGGACAATTAGAAGGAGAATTAGGGGCAATGGCCTTTGGCGATATTTACACATTTGGTCCAACGTTTAGAGCGGAGAATTCAAACACCACAAGGCATTTGGCCGAGTTCTGGATGATAGAACCGGAGATGGCTTTCTATAATTTGAATGATAACATGGATCTGGCGGAAGAGTTGCTGCAATACGTGATCCGTTATGCGTTGGAAAATAATAAAGAAGATATTGAATTTTTAAAACAGCGTTTGGAAGATGAAGAAAAACAAAAACCGCAGAACGAACGCAGCGAAATGAATTTATTGGAGAAATTGCAGTTTTGTATCGATAATAAATTTGAACGCGTTACTTATACTCAGGCAATTGATATTTTAAAGGAGAGCAATCATAATAAGAAAAAGAAATTTCAATATCTGGTTAACGAGTGGGGTGTTGATCTTCAAAGCGAGCACGAGCGATATTTAGTAGAAAAACATTTTAAGAAACCCGTTATATTAACCGATTATCCTAAGGCCATCAAAGCGTTTTATATGCGCCAGAATGATGATGGAAAAACGGTAAGGGCCATGGATATTTTATTTCCGGGTATTGGTGAGATCGTAGGTGGGTCGCAGCGCGAAGAGCGTTTAGACAAATTAGAAACACGCATGAAAGAAATGAATATACCGGCGCACGAATTAGAGTGGTATTTAGATACAAGAAAATTCGGTGCTTGTGAACACGCTGGTTTTGGTTTGGGTTTTGAACGTTTGGTGTTGTTTGTAACGGGCATGACCAACATACGTGATGTGATCGCTTTTCCGAGAACACCGGGTAATTGTGAGTTTAATTCTTGATTTTTTTAATTACCTTTAAGTGTAAATTTTTCTAATGAGACGAAATTTATCTTTTAAGAAAATATTTTTCATTATTATTTTTTTGATAATATCTAGCTTTTGCATTAGCCAAGATTGGACATGGATGCATGGTACAAATACTTGGGATCAGCCGGGAATTTACGGAACAATGGGTATATCCGCTCCTGCAAATGCTCCAGGATCTAGATACAGAAGCGGTACATGGACAGATACTTCTGGTAATTTGTGGTTATTCGGTGGCGTGGGCCTTCCCGCATCAACTCTCACTACACACATGAATGATTTGTGGAAATATAATCCGTCCATTAACCAATGGACTTGGATTAGAGGAACCAGTTCATTATGGCAATACGGAAACTACGGTACTAAAGGTGTTGCGGCACCTTCTAATGAACCTGGGGTGAGATATGGTTCCGTAACATGGAGAGATACCCTTAATAATTTATGGTTATTTGGTGGGAGAGGTGCAGGTACAAGTAATACAGGGGATTTAAATGATTTATGGAAGTATGATATTAGTACTAATCAGTGGACTTGGATAAGCGGGAGTAATTTAATTGACCAAAATGGAGTTTATGGAACGTTAGGAGTTGCGTCTAATACTAATTTTCCCGGATGTAGAGAAACTGCAATGGGATGGATAGATAAGAATGGTTTTTTTTGGTTATTCGGGGGCTATGGGTTTCCAGATTCGGGCACGTCAGGTAGATTGAATGATTTGTGGCGGTATAATCCAGCAACTAATGAATGGACATGGATGAAAGGCACAAAAATTATTGACCAATTAGGATTGTATGGAACAATGGGAGTTTCTTCTGCAACAAACTGTCCTGGTGGCAGAGTGTATTCTTCAACTTGGATAGATACAAATAATAATTTGTGGTTATTTGGTGGAAGTGGTTATGGCATTTCTGGGGGAGCAGGAGATTTAAACGACATATGGAGATATGATTTAAGCATAAATGAATGGGTTTGGTTAAAAGGAACGCCTTCAGTAACTACGTCTCCAGTTTATGGAACCCAAGGTATTTCTTCTTCTTTGAATAATCCAGGAGGAAGATATGGCGATGCAATTTGGAAAGACGCCACAAATAATATTTGGGTTTTTGGTGGTAATCTATATAATATTGGTGAATCTAGTGATCTATGGAAATATAATCCATCAATTAATGAATGGACATGGATAAAAGGCCCAAATATAGGGGGTCAGATTGGTGTGTACGGAATAAAAGGGATTTCTACTTCTACAAATAATCCTGGAGCAAGATATTGCCAAATATTTTGGAAAGATAAACCAGGTAATTTTTGGTTATTTGGGGGTTTTGGTGAATCTTCGAATGGGAAAAGCTATTTAAATGATTTGTGGAAGTATATTCCATGTGGCCTACCGCTTACTTCGCCAACTAACACAACTAATATTTCTAATCAAAGTATTTGTAGCAATAAATCTACAACATTAAGTGTTGCAAGTGCTGGGGGTACGATTAACTGGTATCCTTCGTTAACTTCAACAGTCGCTTTAGGTACAGGAACAACATATGTAACACCAACACTTTCTGTCGGTAATTATACTTATTATGCCGAAGCTGCAACTTCTTGCAATCAAAGTTCGAGAGTAGCAATTACAGTTACCGTTAATTTGACGCCGACGCTTGCAATAAACAGTAATAGCACCACCTGTTCTGGATCATCAATTTCGCTTAATGCTAATGGAGCGAATAGTTATACTTGGAATTCGGGATCAACAACACAAAGTATTTCTGTTACCCTTACAACAACAACTTCGTTTACTGTAATCGGGACTAGTAATGGTTGTAATAGTTCCGCGGTAAAAACGATAACCGTTTTTCCAGTACCAACATTAACTACAATTTCAACGTCAAGCCTTATTTGCTCAGGACAAACGGTTACCTTGTCTGTAACAGGTGCTAATACTTATACTTGGGACAATAACGTTAACGGTCCGGCTATAGTAGTTTCACCAACCGTCACAACAACGTACACCGTAACCGGAACTGATGGGAATGGCTGTTTAAATAATTCCACAATTACTCAAAACGTTTCTCCATGTGCAGGTATGATTGAAATTTCAAATACTTCAGATGAAATAAAGATTTATCCAAACCCTAATGCCGGACAATTTATTCTTGAAATATATGGTAATGAGAAAAATAAAATTGAAATAATAGATATTACCGGAAAAGAAATATACTCAAACATTACTGATAAAAATAAAATAGAGATTGATATTAAAAACCTAAGTAGTGGAATTTATTATTTGAAAATTTCAAATGCTAAAATCAAAAACACTTCAAAAATCATTAAACAATAAAGTTATGAAAAAAGTAATCTTTCTGTTTTCCTTAATATTTCTTTATTCTTTTAGCTTCTCACAAATAAACACGACGGGCGACGCCAAAGAAATTCAAAAAGCGATGGATTCGCAAGTAGCTGCCTGGAACAAAGGAAGTATCGAAGGATTTATGGAATATTACTGGAAGAGCGATTCACTAAAATTTGTTGGTAGTAGCGGAACAACTTACGGATGGAAAAAAACATTGGAGAATTACAAAACAAAGTATCCTGATAAAGATGCTATGGGGGTTTTAACCTTTGATAATAATACCATTGAACAATTAACGCCAACCTCGTTTTTCATTATAGGAAAATGGAAAATTAAAAAGAAAGATAATACCGAAGTAGGCGGGGTTTATACATTGGTGTGGAAAAAGAAAAAAGGAAAATGGGTGATCACCGTTGATCATACCAGTTAAATGGAAACCTTAATTCGATTTAGCTTTTATGCCTTCTTAACCTTGAGCAAATAATTTCATAAATATTTGTTTCCCAAAATTTAAATCTTACTTTTATAAAAACCCATTTATAAACTTAAGACCTTTTGCTATGAAAAAAATTTACTTTTTTATTGTTGTTTTAGCACAACTTTCGGCAAATGCCGTTACCTGGAAAGTAGGATCAAGTCAAACTTACACCACTCCAAGTCAGGTTGTAAATCTGGTAGGCAATGGCGATACCATAAAATTTGACGCGGGTACTTATTTGAATGATCCGGTAACGTGGATAAAAAAGGATCTGGTATTTATTGGTTTAGGAACAGGAGCAAACAGATCCATTATGAAATGGAAAGGTGGCGATATTGCCAATGGAAAAGGCTTATGGGTTTTTGGAAACCCCGCTGTAACGGGTAATATTACCATTGATAATATTGTGTTTGAAGGCGCGCGCGTGTCGGATGCCAACGGTGGGAACGGAGCAGGGATCCGATATCAAGCCAAAGATCTTAAAATTAGAAATTGCCGCTTTGATTCGTGTCAGAATGGAATTTTAGAAGGGGGAGGATATTCCGCTTCGGTTGTTTCAATTATTAATTCCGAATTTTTTCAAAACGGTTATGAAGTTACAGGCAACGCTACCTATTCGGGCTACGAGCACAACATTTACATCAGTGCGCAAACGGATAGTTTGTTAGTTAGAAATTGTTGGTTCCATAATCCACGCGGCGAGGCCAATAGTTTAAAAACAAGGGCGCAAAAAGCCTTTATCCTTTATAATTTAATTGACGAAGAGAACGGACAAGGAAGCTGGGAAGTGAATATTGCTCAGGGCGGATTGAATATCATAATGGGAAATGTGATAGTGCAAGGCCCCAATAGTATTAATCATGGTATTGTAAGTTATGATGCCGCAACCAATGCACTAGAGGATTTCTATTTCATCAATAATACGGTTATCAATAAATACAACGGAAATTTCAGGTACTTTAATGTAACACCAACTACCGGCATCACTAAATTTAAGGTTTACAATAATGTGTTCGCCAAATTATTGGCATCCACTATGACCAATTTTATTTCGGGTACCTTAGGCTCTGCTCTGGACACCTTAGGTAATCGTACGCTTAATAATTATACCACCGTAGGATTTGTGAACCCGGCTATAAGCGATTATCATATCACCACTTCGGCTACTTCATTAATAAATAATTGTGTGGTGGCTGGTAATGCATCCAACGGTTTTCCGCTGCAACCGGTGAATGAATATTTAAGCTTTTCCACTTCATTGGGAATTCGCATTCTATTTGGAGCTGCCAGTGATATTGGCGCCTACGAAAACACAACAGGCTTTGGGGTCAAGGAGAGTGGTGATATAACAAGTTCATTGATTGTTTATCCAAACCCTGCAAAAAATTATTTCAGGGTTCAGTTAGAAGCAGATCTCATCAAGGCGGATACCAAAATGCAGGTTTATGATGTCAACGGAAAAATGGTAAAAGTCATAAAAATCACGGAAGTAAATACGGAAGTAGAACTGAATAGCGAGTTAAAAAGTGGTGTTTATTTTTATGATGTTCTTTCCGCTGATCAAAGAAAGCTCAGTGGTAAGTTGATCGTTGAATGATCTACTTATGCGCCTTAATTAACTTTTCCAATATCTCTATCGCGCTTTTGGCAATAACAGTGCCCGGGCCAAAAATAAAATCAACGCCAGCCTTATAAAGAAAATCGTAATCTTGCTGTGGAATAACACCACCGGCAACGATCATAATATCTTCGCGCTTGTATTTTTTTAATTCGGCCACTACCTGCGGAATTAATGTTTTATGTCCGGCCGCCAAACTACTAACGCCTAAAATGTGTACGTCATTCTCTACCGCTTGTTTTGCGGCTTCGGCAGGTGTTTGAAACAACGGGCCAATATCCACATCAAAACCCATATCGGCAAAACTGGTAGCAATTACTTTTGCGCCGCGGTCGTGACCATCCTGACCCATTTTTGCCACCATAATACGCGGTCGGCGACCATCAAGCTTTGCGAACTTATCGGCCAACTCAGTCGCTTTTTTAAAATCTTTATCCATGCTAATTTCTTTACTGTATACACCCGCAATTGAACGAATATTGGCTTTGTAACGGCCATAAACTTTTTCGAGCGCGAACGAAATTTCACCTAACGTACATCTTACCTCAGCCGCACGAATGGATAGGGCCAATAAATTTCCTTTTCCGGTTTTAGCCGCTTCTGTAAGATCATTCAGCGCTTTTGTAACCTCTTCATTATTTCTTTCAGCTTTTAATTTTTTTAAGCGTTCAATTTGTTGTAAGCGAACTTTGGCATTATCTACATCTAAAATATCAATTTTTGTTTTTTCACTGGTTTTAAATTGATTCACACCCACAATAATATCCTTTCCGCTATCAATGCGCGCTTGTTTACGAGCAGCAGCTTCTTCAATGCGCATTTTCGGAATGCCGGTTTCAATGGCTTTTGCCATACCGCCCAATTGTTCCACTTCCTGGATCAGGTCCCAAGCCTTATGGGCAATGTCATTCGTTAAACTTTCAACATAATAAGACCCCGCCCAAGGATCAACTACGTTACAAATGTTCGTTTCGTTCTGCAAATAAATTTGTGTGTTACGGGCAATACGAGCGCTAAAATCGGTTGGCAATGCAATAGCTTCGTCGAGGGCGTTAGTGTGTAAACTTTGTGTGTGTCCCATGGCTGCGGCTAATGCTTCAATGCAAGTGCGGGCTACATTATTAAATGGATCCTGCTCGGTTAAACTCCAGCCGCTGGTTTGACAGTGTGTACGGAGCGCCATTGATTTGGCCGATTTAGGTTCGAATTGTTTTACCATTTTGGCCCAAAGCATTCGCGCAGCACGCATTTTGGCGATCTCCATAAAGTGGTTCATGCCAACGGCCCAAAAAAACGATAGTCGTGGCGCAAACGCGTCAATATCCAATCCTGCTTTTATGCCGGTACGAATGTATTCTAATCCGTCGGCCAAAGTATACGCTAATTCAATATCGGCAGTGGCGCCCGCTTCCTGCATGTGATAACCGCTAATAGAAATGGAATTGAACTTTGGCATATTTTTAGAGGTGAACTCAAAAATATCGGCAATAATTTTCATGGAAGCGGCCGGCGGATAAATATAAGTATTGCGCACCATGAATTCTTTTAAAATATCATTTTGTATGGTGCCGTTCAGTTTTTCCATACTTACACCTTGTTCTTTTGCCGCTGCAATGTAAAAAGCAAGGATAGGAAGCACCGCGCCATTCATGGTCATAGATACACTCATTTGATCTAAAGGAATTTGATCAAATAATATTTTCATATCCAAAATACTGTCAATAGCAACACCCGCTTTTCCAACATCACCTACCACACGTTCGTGATCGCTATCGTAACCACGGTGTGTTGCCAGGTCAAACGCTACCGATAAACCTTTTTGTCCGCCCGCTAAATTCCTTCTGTAAAACGCGTTACTTTCTTCGGCTGTGCTAAATCCGGCATACTGACGAATGGTCCACGGGTTTTGGACATACATGGTACTATACGGCCCACGTAAAAAGGGAGGAATGCCTGCGGCGAAGTTTAAATGTCCGAGGCCCTTAATGTCTTTTGAGGTATATTGAGGTTTTAGTTCTATTTGTTCGGAAGTAATGAAAGTTGGGAGTTCGTAGTTCGTAGTTCGTAGAACTTTATCCTGGTATTTAATATTTGAAAAATCCTTTCTCATGCTTTAGTTGGTTGTTGGGAGTTCGTAGATTTTTCTTTTTCAAAAGATTCTGCCAATCTTATAGGAATAATTCTTTTTATATCTGTTTTGCTCTTGGGGCCGGAACTACGAACTACAAACACCGAACTCTGAACTTCTTTCGGGTTTTGAAACTTATTGACTCCCACCAAAACCATTTTTCCATCCTTCACTTGTTCTAACAATTCTTTCGCGTCTTCCGCTATTAAATCCTGAATAAAATTATTTTTTAAGCAGGCTATAAATCCCCCCTTGCTTTCAATCACTTTAAATTGCTCCCAGGCTTTTTCGGCTAATTGCTCGGTAAGATTTTCAATATAATAGGAACCTGCGCCTATATCGGCCACCTTGTTCAAATAACTTTCTTCTTTTAAAATATGTTGCTGGTTCAGCGCAATTCTATTGGCAAAATCATCAGGACGTTCAAAGGTGATGTTGTATGGTAAAACGGCAATACTATCGCAGCCTCCAATAGCGGCGCTCATGCCTTCGGTAGTGGTACGCAACATATTGGTGTATGCATCCAAACTGCTTTGATTGATACGACTGGTTTCCGCATGAATGTGTAATGGGAAATTAGTTTTGTATTGTTGTTGAAGTAACGCTACCAGTTTTCTGAATGCCCTGAATTTGGCGATCTCACCAAAAAAATCGGCACTGGCCGAAAAAGAAAAATGAAGGGTTTTATCCTTAAGCGCTTTTCGATCTTCTAAATAATTAAAATACTCATTGGTGTGTGCCAATCCTATAGCTAATTCATTAACGGCGCAAGCGCCCGCCTCGTTGTATAAACTAACGTTAACCGGAATGTGAACCAATTTAGTGATCTCTTCCAGGTCTTTTTCTTCGCTCGCATGCCATTCGCCCCAAAAGGCGTAAAGGCAAAGGGGATCAATGTTTACAAAACATTTTAATTTGCCATCGTGTTCATTGATCTTACCATAATATTTTTTAAGATCGGTTAAAACATTAAGCGCGTCGTTACTAATAAAGAATTGTGAATAGATATGTTCTAAAGAAATATTTTTTAATAACGCCGAAGTGTCGATTTTTTTATCAATGAAAAATGTTAAACCACTGGCCCCGCCTTCCAAAGCTTTAAGCGCTTCGGAATTGGCTTGTTTTTCATTAACCACCTCAATAAGCACACAACAATCCCAATTAGCATGCGTGAAAAGGGGCGTTGGTTTTTCTTTAAGGTTTTCGGAATTGTAGAAGGGGGCGATTTTTATTCCCGAGCTGTTCTCCCAAATTAATTTGGAAGGATCTAATCCTTTTAAATCTTTAACAATTTGTTCTTTCCACTGCTGAGAAGATACGGGAGAAAACTCTTTGAATAAAAATTTCATTTTTAATGTTCAAATTTAAAATACAGATCAGAAGATCTGCGACACTTCCTTTTTAATAAAGTCAAGAGCCATTTCACTTGGCATTTTTTTATCAAGGTTGGCCGTAATGTTCAATACCATCATGGCTAATTCGTTACTACTGGCATTAGGCTCAACTTTAGTGGCCGAAATGTTGATGAGTTTTATCAATTCTTCTTTTGCGTTCTTCACCATTTCCCAGGCGCCCGGCGAAACAAATATTTGTTGCGATAAATTATGTTCGTACTCGGCCTTAACCGCCGAAACCAATTCGAGGTGAAATTGCTTGTTGGTAAATCCGTGCTTATTAACTCTTACAATAAGCATGTTGGGATGGATGCGCTCCAAAAAAATAACCAACCGCTCGTAAGCCTGAATTTTTTGAGGTGTAATAATGGCCGAACT
Organism: Bacteroidia bacterium; assembly: GCA_044229775.1. Taxonomy (GTDB): domain Bacteria; phylum Bacteroidota; class Bacteroidia; order B-17B0; family Aurantibacillaceae; genus JAHEYG01. The sequence continues at coordinate 2,817 of JBGASH010000044.1, read as the reverse complement.
GCTTTTTTTAAGTTCGTGCTCGCGCCGTTTTTGCTCGTTATCAAAAAAGCGTTTTACCAGAAACCACACGGCTAAAAAAACAGCGCCGGCCGGTAAAATGATCTTTAAAATATCAAGAAATGCATCCATAGTAATTACCGTTAGTGTTTCATAAAGCAATCCCTTTCCCGAAGGAACTCCTTCGGAGTGGGATAAATGTCGTTATTTTTTACCGGATTTCGAATACATTTTCCCAAAAAAAAGGACCGTTTTTTCTTCGAAAACCGGAATATTGTAGTCAATAACGCTTTGTTAAACAAAAGAATACACTTTTTTGGTAAAAAGAGGGTATTTTTATGGAAAAATGGAAGCAAAGGCATCTCAATATAAAATCAAACATTATGAGTATTAAAAAATTATTTACGGTGCTGTTTATGTGCATGGCAACCGCTATTATTTCAATGGGATTTTTCACTAATTATTTTACCAAACAAGCTATGATAAGTTTAGGAAAAGGCGACAGTTACGATAAATTATGGAAACGCGTAGATAGCTGCGAGAACAAAGGACTTACTGAATCGGCATTAAAAGTGGTGGAATTTATTTACACTAAAGCCAAAAACGAAAACAACGCTTCACAATTTGTAAAAGCGGTTTTACACCGAATGAAGTTTGAAAGTTATAAGGAAGAATTTTCGTTGGAAAAATCCATCTTTAAATTGCGCGATGAGGCCGAAGCATCCAAATATCCTATCAAACCGGTTTTACAAAGCATATTGGCGGATGGGTACTGGCAATATTTTCAAAATAACCGCTGGAAATTTTATAACCGCAGCACCACCGTTAATTTTAAGAATGATGATATTACTACCTGGGATCTTAAAGCGATAACAAATGCGGCAATAAAAAGTTATAAAGCTTCGCTCGAAAATGTTGACAGTTTAAAAAGGACCAAAATTGATATTTACGATAATATCTTAAATGTAGGTACCCAGGATTGCCGCAAATGGCGACCAACCCTTTATGATTTTTTGGCGCACCGCTCGCTTGGTTTTTTTATGAATACCGAACCGGATATTTCGCGTCCGGCCAACCGCTTTACTGTTAACGATGAAATTTATTTAAAAGCGTTCCCCGAATTTGTAAACGCCAACATCGTTAATAATTCTGATAGCCTAGAAACAAAATATTACGCTTTAAAATTGATGCAAGATCTTACGCGTTTTCATTTGAATGACGCTAATCCTGATGGTTTAATTGACATCGAATTATTGCGCTTGGATTATGTTCAGAATAATTCTCAAAATCCTAAAAAAGACACATTGTATTTTAATTCTCTAAAAGCGTTGCAGACAAAATTCTCCAGCAGCGATCGCGTTACCGAAATAGATTACCGCATGGCGAATTGGTATTTACAAAAGGCATCACAATATAAACCATTGGATGGCGACAACTTTAAGTGGTATAAAAGAACGGCTATTGAAGTGTGCGAAGGCGCTATAAAAAAATTTCCTGAGTCGTACGGGGCTAAACAATGTGCCAACCTTATTTATTCTATCAAATCAAAATCGATGAACATGGCCATCGAAGAAGTAACTGAGCCTAACAAACCGTTCAGGGCACTGGTAACTTCCACCAACATTGATAAGATCTATTTTAAAGTTGTAAAAACTTCCAATCTTGAATTGCGAAAATTATTCCGCAGCGATTACAGTGAGAAATTATTTCAAAAATTCAATAAGTTACCGGTGGTAAAAACATTTGAGCAAGAGATCACCAACGATGGCGATTACCAATCGCACAACATGGAGATCAAGATCCCTGAATTGCCTTACGGTTATTACCTGATCCTGTCTTCTTTAAGTCCTGACTTTGCCTACAACAGCAATATCACTTCTTATGTACAGTGCATTGTTTCCGACATTTCGACAATGGAAAGACGGACCGATCAAGGCACCTATGACTTTTACGTTAACCACCGTCAAACCGGCGAGCCATTAAAAAATGTAACCGCGCAAATTTGGTTCGAAAAATATAATTATACCACCCGCGATTACGAAATTAAAAAAGGTGAAACGTATAAGTCGGATGAAAAAGGATTTTTTAATGTGCCTTATACCAATGATAACGACCGCTCGTTCTTTGTGGAATTGATAAACGGACCTGATTCGTATTTCAACAATAACAGTTATTACGTTTATAAGCCATATACCGATAATTACACGCAGATAAGATCCTTTGTGTTCACTGATAGGGCCATTTATCGTCCGGGCCAAACCGTGTATTTTAAATCCATTGTTTTAGAAGGAAGGAATAATGAGAATTTTAAGATCAAGACCGGTTACCCTGTTACCGTAACTTTTTACGATGTGAACTATCAAAAAATAAGTTCTCAGGAACTTACTACAAATGAATTTGGAACGGTAAGCGGATCGTTCATTGCCCCGCAGGGTGTTTTGAACGGACAAATGCATATTACCGACGGACATGGTTACGCCTATATTTCGGTGGAGGATTATAAGCGACCTAAATTTGAAACCAATTTTAATGATGTAAAAGGATCGTACAAGATCAATGATGAAGTAAGTGTTACCGGAATCGCTAAAGCCTACGCCGGAAACGTGATAGATGGCGCAAAAGTTACTTATCGCGTTGTACGACGTATTAATTATCCGTATTGGTGGTGGTGGTACCGTTCGTATTACAACGGAAATTCGGAAACCGAAATTACCAATGGCGAAACCGTTAGTAACGATACCGGCGCTTACGTTATTAAATTTAAGGCTTTGCCGGATGAAAGCGTTTCAAAAACAAGTCAGGCAACTTATTTGTACGAGG
>JBGASH010000332.1:0-2394 GCA_044229775.1 Bacteroidia bacterium | reverse complement strand
CCTAAAGTTATTGATCAGGGATAATACAATGCAAATGAAAGGTGTTTTTCTCTTTGCCATTTCATTATGCAGCTTTGCTTCTTTTTCTCAAACTGTTTCTGAACTTAAGCTCGCTTTAAAATTCCAGAATTTTGTCTTCTACCAAAAATACATAGCCAAAAATTTACATAAACGGAATAAAGGTTGAAGCATGGACAAAACCAAATTGGCAGTGGATATTTTTAACAAACACGCCCAAGGGTATCAGGATAAATTTATGGACGTGGAAATATACGACCACACCTTTGATATTTTTTGTGAACAGATCAAAAATAAGAATGGCGATATTTTGGAACTAGCTTGCGGTCCGGGTAACATTACGCGTTATTTATTAAAAAAACACCCAGGTTTTAAAATTTTGGGGACCGATCTCGCGCCCAATATGATCGCTCTGGCAAAAAAAAATAATCCCACTGCCGAATTTCAAATTATGGATTGCCGCGACCTTTTTAAATTTCCAAAAAAATTTGACGGAATTATGTGTGGCTTTTGCCTCCCCTATCTTTCAAAAGAAGAAACATTAAAATTAATTGAAGATGCCGCACTGTTGTTAAAACCTAATGGCGTTTTTTATTTGAGCACCATGGAGGATGATTACAGCAAATCGGGATTAGAAACCACCCCGGCTGGCAACACCTTGTTTATGCATTACCATGAAGCGGGATATTTAATAGATGCCCTCAAAAAAAATAATTTTAAAATTATCCATCAGGAAAGGTTGTCATCGCCCCCACAAGCTTCAAAACAAACCACTGACCTGGTGATCATTGCGGTTATTTAAAATAATCCTGACCAATATCATGTCGCGAAATGACCGCGCTTATCCCGTAAACTTTTTGAATGGTGTTCCTTTGTCCTAATAAAAAATGAACAACATGAAAAAACTATTACTATTAACAGCGATATGTGCCATCGTTAAATTGAACGCGCAATCAGTGCCTAATGGCGGATTTGAGTATTGGAACTCCACCGCTTATAGCGAGCCTAATTTATGGAACACCGGAAATACCCGGGATGTGCCTCGAATGGGGGTTGCCTCTATAACAAAAGTTACAGGCTTTGCCGGTTTTGCGGTTAGAATTCAAAATGTAATGTTGGCCGGTGATACCAGCGACTCTTACATTATTAATACTAAAAATCCATGTTCAGATCCCAATCAATGGACTGGCGGTGTTTCCTATACACAACAACCAACTTCTATTACCGGTAAATTCCGCTACAATTTATTAGGGAATGACACTGCTATTCTTTTAGTAATATTTAGAAAGAACGGTGTACATATTGGCGACAACTGGATAAAAATAAGAGGAACCGGAACGCAAAGCACGTTCACCTCGTTCACTTATACTTTAGCCTGTAGCGGAGTTCCTGATTCGTTAATTATTGCCGCGGCTACCAATGTCAATTCGGGCATTCCGAGTAACAATGGCAGTTATCTTGAATTAGATAATTTAGCATTCACCGGTGCAACACAGGCCATTCCTAATGGCGATTTCGAAAATTGGACAAATTACAGTTTCGATCTTGCAACCGGCTGGAACAGTTGGGGACCATCGCCAACACAAACCACAGGAAAATATTCAGGTACTTATGCATATCGTTTAGAAACAAAAGCGGATAATTGTAGTTCTGTAGATCCTTCCGGAATTACTTCTGGAAAAAATTCGAAAAACGGCGGACCAATTGGCGGAAGGCCTTATACAAAAAACGTTGATACCCTTTGTGGCTATTATAAATATACTTCGGTTGGTAACGACACCGCGGAGGTTTTTGTAACACTTAAAAAAAATGGTTCGAATATTGGTGGATATCCAAAAAAACTAACAGCTTCCGCAGCTTACATATATTTTGAGCTGCCATTTAGCAGTGGTACAACACCCGATACCATTCGTATTGATATTCAATCCTCCAAATGGCCGGTTTTACCTTCAAATATCGGAAGTGTTTTATATGTAGATAATATCTATTTAAAATCATCGCCACTGGCAATTAAAGAAAATGTGAACGCTCCCGCGGTTATTTCAGTGTTCCCGAATCCCGCCAAAGACGTTTTATATATTAGAGGCGAAAAAGAAATGACTGCTCAAAACATTACGGTTTATGACGCCATCGGAAAAATAGTACGAACACAAGAGATCTCTAACGGTGCAGCTTTAATACAGCTTAACATTGGCGATCTTACCAATGGTTTGTACTATTTCCAGATCCAAAATCAGACCGGAGAAATTATCCGTAATAAATTCATTAAAGAGTAAATTTAGGTTATAGTTTAAGGTAAAAGAGAGGGGGCCATTAGAGCTCTCTCTTTTTTTATGGTATCGTTTACAGTAATCAGAACACAATGAATTGCTCGGG
>JBGASH010000331.1:0-2394 GCA_044229775.1 Bacteroidia bacterium | reverse complement strand
ATACATGCGGCTCCTATCACATACATTCTTGCGATCTTATCATCAGCCGTTACTATGGAGCTAACCAGTGATCCTTTTCCAAGTTTGCTTAACTGAATGGCTTCATCCAAATTTTTATAAGGCATAATAGTACTAACCGGACCAAAGGCTTCAACGTTGTGGCAATCGGTATTGATAAATGGTTTTTCGTTTAAGAAAATTATCGGAGGCATGAACGCCCCTTTTTTCTTATCAGCACCCTTTACTTCAAATTTCTCGAAATCGCCAATGATTATTTTTTGTGTTTTACTGAGTAATTCAACTTTTTCTTTTACCTCTTTCAGTTGTGCTTGCCCCGCTAAAGATCCCATTCGAACACCTTCTACATTGGGATCGCCAATGATGTTTGTGGCTAAGCGTTTTCCTAAAGCGATGTGCACATCTTCAATTAAATTCTCAGGAACAATAATTCTTCTTATGGCAGTACATTTTTGTCCGGCCTTTGTAGTAATCTCCCTGGTTACTTCTTTAATAAAAATATCGAACTCCGGTTTATCGGGGGTAACATCAGAACCTAATACACAACAATTAAGTGAGTCGGCCTCCATGTTAAAATGAACCGATTCTTCCAATAAGCGAGGATGAGCTTTCAGCATTTTTCCGGTGGAGGCAGAACCGGTAAAGGTAACCACATCCTGATTCATTACGTGATCTAAAATACCATTCGCGCTGCCACAAATAAGTTGTAAGGCGCCTTCCGGTAAAATTTTACTGGCAATAATTTCTTTTACCACCGCTTCGGTTAAAAATGAGGTAACAGTAGCTGGCTTTACAATAGCAGGCACACCTGCGAACCAATTCACTGCAACTTTTTCGAGCATTCCCCATACAGGAAAATTGAACGCGTTAATGTGTATAGCAACACCTTCTTTTGGAACACAAATATGGTGACCAATAAAAGTGTTGTTCTTACTTAGTTTAGCTACATCGCCTTCGTAACAATACGTTTCGTTTGGAAATTGTCGCCGCAATGAAGCGTACGCAAATAAATTTCCTATACCGCCTTCAATGTCTACCCAGCTATCGGCTTTTGTTGCACCTGTTGCCCAGGAAACTTTATAAAAAATATCTTTTTTGTTGAATAAATGGGTGGCCAATGCTTTTAACATCATGCCACGTTCCTGGAAGGTCATCTTTCGCAGGTTTGGTCCGCCAACTGTTCTTGCATATTCACACATTTTTGCAAAATCCAATCCTTTACTACTGGCGGTAGCAATGGTTTCGCCTGTAATGGCGTTAAATAATTCCTGTCCTTTGTCTGCGCCGGCTACCCATTGTCCGAGCGCGAAATTGTTTAATTGGTTCATAATTTTATCAATAGAAATTTAGTTTGGCAAGGATATAAATATAATAATTGTGTTTGGTTTTATCCATCAATGTTCATTACTAAAATTTATTTTTTTTGTGCAAATAAATGGTATATTTAAGGCTTATAACACTCTGAAAACTAATAAGAAGTGCAGGCGAACCCATTTAAAGAAAAACCAAACAGAGCAGGTGGATGATATGCTTATTATAGGAATTAAATTTTAAATTTGCCTTATGAAAAAAATCGCACTTCTTTTTTTATGTCTTATTTTCCTTCAAGGAAAAGCCCAGAATTACGGCCGCGTGGTGTTTAAGACCAATCTCAACAAAACGTTTATGGTATCGCTTAACGGCGTACGAACATCCAATACCTATTATGTAAAAACCACTTTCGATTATTTAGAAGATAACGACTATAAAGCAAAGGTTTACATTTGGGGACTGCCATCGCCCATAAATTTTAATGTGAATAACGCACCGGGTTACGAAACCGTTTACGTGTTAGGTAACGACCAATATGGAGGATATGCTTTGAGTTTAGAAAGCAAGATCACGTTTAGCGCTATACCAGCGGTAACAAATACCGTTATTACCAATACAGTTGTGGCCACTCCTGTAAATACAGTAACCATAGTTAGCGATAAAGAATTTAAGGATTTTATGACGTCTCTAAAGAACGAACATTTTGACGATGCCCGCAACGACATCGCGCGTTCATTTGCAAAAAGCCAACAATTTAATTCATTGCAGGTTAAAGAAGTAGTGCAGGCTTTTACTTTCGAAGATCCTAAAGTAGAAATAGCAAAATTTATGTACGACCGAACTGTAGACAAACAAAATTACTACAAAGTGTATTCGGCATTTTCTTTTCCGAGCTCAAAAAAGGAAGTAGAAAATTACATAAATAAAAAGAAGTAGTTTACTTTTCGTAAGCACCGGCATCGGGATCGTTATCACCGGGAACTCGTGGTTTACCCGTAATATCATTGATGAATTTAAGCGCATCGGCATTACAAGCCGGTGCCTGATTACTGATGTTTATGGCCG
>JBGASH010000043.1:0-19784 GCA_044229775.1 Bacteroidia bacterium | reverse complement strand
AGATGGCGTTGAAGTCGGCCGAGGAGAACAACAACAAGCGCACAAAATCCTACGTGCTTAATAGTATGGGAAGTTTGTACAACGAAAAAGGCATGCACGATAGTGATCGCAAACAATTTGATGTGGCCATTAAATATTTTAAGCTGAGTTTGGCGCTTAAGAAAGACCTCAATGATCAAAAAGGCGCGGCCAACGCGTTAGGAAATATTGGTAATGCTTATTTGGGATTGAAAATGTATGGCGAAGCACTAAAATTTTTGAAAGAAGGTGAGCAAATTGCCGAAGCGGCCGGTTATAAAGAATGGTTCATTGAAGCGTATCAAAGCATGTCGATCTGCTATGAACTTTCGGGTGACGCTAAGAACGGACTAAAATTCTTTAAACGTTACGTGGCTTTAAAGGATACCATGACCAGCATGGAAGCACAGGAAAGTATCAGTAAGCTACAGGGAACTTATGAAACTGAAAAAAGAGATAAGGAGATAGAATTGTTACATAAGGATAACGAACTGCAGTCGGAAAAACTAAGCCGACAGAACACGGTTATTATTTCGGGCGTCATTGGATTGGCAATTTCATTGGGTTTCGTGTTCTTTATTTTTAGAAGTTACAAGGAAAAGCAGCGATCACATGCTTTGTTAGAAGAACAAAATGAATTGATCGTGCGGCAAAAGGCCGAATTGGAATTGCAGAAAAAACACGTGCTCGACAGCATTAATTATGCCAGTAAGATTCAGGATTCCATTTTGCCATCAATAAAACACATAAAAGAATATTTGCCCAATACCTTTATCAGTTATAAACCAAAGGATATTGTGAGCGGCGATTTTTATTGGTTCATGCATAAAAATGATCATTCTTATTACGCGGTGGCCGATTGTACAGGGCATGGTGTACCGGGCGCGTTCATGTCGCTGGTATCGGGTTCGTTGTTAAGTGAAATTGTGAACGCCGAGGTAATAACAAAACCATCGTTGATCCTGGCAAAATTACATAAGCTCATTTATCAAACCTTTAAACAGGAAAAAGGCGACCGTTACGCGCAGGATGGTTTGGATATTTCGTTGATCGTGTTTGATCATACCACTAAAAAACTGTTTTTTGCCGGCGCACGCAATTCTTTAATTGTTGTGCGTAATGGGGTGGCGGAGATGATCCCGGCCACGCAAAAATCCATTGGCGGCCTTTCCATTATTAATACCTCTGAACCTGAACGTAAATTTGAAGAAAAGGAATTGAAATTAAACCCCGGCGACCTCATGTTAATGTTCACCGATGGCATTTTGGATATGTTCAACAGTCAGCAACAAAAATATGGTATAGAAAGATTAAAGGGTTTGGGTCAGTTGTTGTGGAAAAAGGAAGATGTTACCGAAATGCGAAAAATAACCGACAAAGAGCTGGAATTTTGGTTAACGAACGAGGTTCAGGTCGACGATATTTTGATAAGCGGCATACGTTTTTGATGCTTTTTAAAAACACTGATTTCTATCAGTAAAAAACGATAATATTTTAACAAATCCAGTTCCTAAAACCAGTATCATTTGGTCGGTTAAATAGGGGCGTTAATCTTTAAAAAAGGGCTTTTTAGTGGTTTTTTGGTTGTTTTGCCCTAAAAAGTTTAATTCGGTTTAGGTTTTCAACATTTTCAATCTTAAAACATTCCTAAAACACGGCAAAAAAGACCTATATTTGCACAAAGTTTCCGGGTACTTAAAAAATGACGGAAATATTAAACCAAAATCAAAAAAAACAAACAAAAAATGAAGAAAAGAGTACTAATAGCTTTAGCGTTGACTACCTCAATGCTAACGTTTGCACAGGAAGGCGACGATGTTATCAAAAACAAAAAGGGTAACGAAATACTTCCAAAAGCCGGCGATATTGGATTAGGCTTTAATGCCGTTCCGATGTTTGACCTCGGTTTAAACACCTTACGTTATGTAAGTATTATGGGTAACAGTGCCGGTGTGGCCAATGGTGTTGCATCACCTGCTGTTAACTATACTTCTAACCAAAACAACATGATCTACGGAAAGTATTTCTTGGATGCTAAAACAGCCATCAGGGTTAGAATTGGAATTAACTCTTTATCAGGATCAATTGTTAATCCTGTTCAGGAAGCTACATCAATGGATGCCGCGTTAAAAAGCGGAACACCTGATGATATCAATAAAGCTTCTTTAATTAAAGTAGACGACAAATTAGCGTTCAAAAAGAGTAACTCAACTATCACTGTTGGTTACGAAAAAAGAAGAGGCTATCGCAGATTACAAGGTTTTTTTGGTGGTGAGATCGGTTTTGGCCGTACCAACGCAAAAGAAACTGTTACTTATGGTAACGCGTTCTCTGATCAGTACGCTTCGGTTTATACCAATAACTTTAATGCTTTAACCACTGCTACTCTTAATCCTGTTACCGTTGGTGCAGCAAGAGTATCAAGAAATCTTGAAAGAGAATATAACCCGGGATGGCGTTTTGGCTTCAGAGGTTTTATTGGCATCGAGTATTTTGTTTTCGCAAAAATATCAGTTGGTGCTGAATTTGGTTGGGGTTATTCTTTAACTAAACAAGTTGGAAGAAAAGATAAGAACGAAACGTTTTATAACGGACAAACCGGCGCTGTAGTAGCTATTGAAGATACTGAAGTTAGCGGTACCGCTAAAACAAGAGGATGGGCTGTAGATAATAATAATGGTCCTGGTTTTTCTTTAAATAATGCATTGAACGGTAATACCAGTCTTAGTGGAGGTTCTGGTGCTATCATGTTAATTTTCCACTTTTAATTAAACCATAAACAAAACAATTTAAAATATAAAGTCATGAAAAAATCATTATTAATATTAGGAATCGCAGCCATCGCATTTACGGCTTGTAAGAAGAAAGAAACTACCTCTGATTTCAGCGCAACTGATCTAACAGGTAACGCTACATTAAAAGGACAGATCACTAAACAAATGATCACTCCTAACCAAGGTTTTGGTTACGGTACAGTTAACGTACCTGCTGCTAACGTATTAATTACAGTACGCGTTAATAACAACCAATTATATCCAAACTCACCAACTGCTCAGGGTTCTGAAGTTTATACCGGCGTAACCGATGCGCAAGGTAACTACAGCATTCCGGTAAAAGCTAACGGTGCTGGTGTAACAGGTAACATTACCGTTACTGGTTGGAATGGTACAATTGACACTTTGATAAATGGTTTAGTTAAAACCGGTGTTGCTGCAACTTTTGGTCCGTTAACTACTAACCGTACTTTATACAAAGGTGTTGTTACTGATTTCAGCAATAACTTTGTTGGTGCTCCAACAACAGGTAACGGTAATAACATCAATATCGGTACTTCTATCATCACTGGTTCATTAGGTATCCGTAAATGGCAACAAAGCGCAACAACTTCAACATTGTTCACTTTACAAACATTTACTTTATCTAACCACCCTGTAACTTTGAATTTTGATAAAGATCCATTAACTCAGGTTATCAGAACTTATAACGGTACTACTGATGCTAATGGAATTTTCTCTTTCACTGTACAATGTACTAGCGCCGGTGGTTTCAACAACCAGGCAAGTTTGGTGATTTGGGATTATTCTACAACTCAAGATACTATTATGGCTAACTCAACAGTAAAACAAGGTTTACCGGGTGTATACTCAGGTTCAACTTTAACTGTTAACGGTTGTACGCCAAACTCTATTAATAACGCAAACTACATGTTGTATAACATGTTTACGCCTAACTAATTTTAAGAGTAAAAATTTTAAAAAACTTCAAAAGGGAGGCCTTTTTTTATGGTATTTATACCGAAAAGATCAGGGTTTTAGGAGGTGAATAGGATTTATTATATTTAATGCTGCTTTTAATATACCCTTAGTGTATAAAAAAAATAAAATATAAATGGGAGATTTTAAAAACATAACCCAGTTGTGCCGCGACCTAAGAAAGAAGATAGCCGAAATGGAATTTTGGCAAATGGTTAGGAACAGAAAGATCAATGGCCTGAAATTCTTCAGACAACACCCCATCATTTATCAGCGATTCGACACAAGAAAGGAATTTTTTATAGCCGACTTTTATTGTGCCGAACGGAAATTGATAATAGAATTTGATGGGAGCTCGCACAATAGCAGAGTGGAAGAGGATAAAGAAAGAGATAAGACCATTAAAGAAATGGGAAAGAAGGTGGTAAGATTTAAGAACAGTGAAGTTAGAAAAGCAATTGAATTTGTAAAGGGTTTGTAATTACTCACCCCCGGCCCTCTCTGCGTGCAGAGAGGGGTGTTAATGTTGTAACAGGAATAAAGTATGAAATAAATGCACTTTCCCCTACACAGTAAAGAAAGGAGTGGCTCAGCTCCCGGCAGCCGGGACAGGAATTAATTAAGAAAATGATGAAAGGTTTCAAAATATCAAGGCTGAACGAATAACTTTCGCTCGGTACTTTTTATTTGTGCATTTCTATTTCACTCCTCTTTCTTTAACACCGTTCAGGTGGTCCTGTTAATGCCGCCTACAGCGGGTATTTGCCCGTATGCCGATCCCAGTGCCGAAAAACTAAAAGTGATCTTGCAGTTCAACGATTTTACTATTTCGCAATATAACCTGCGCCTCAAGATCGAGATCAAAGGAAATGGATTTGTTCTTAGCACCAAAGCATTTTATAATCAACCGCCGCTTATCTTACAACCCGGTGTGCCCATGTTGTCCGCCACGGATCCAGATCACGACGCCACAGCAACCAATGGCAACCTCGATTTTACCGGTATCAACCGTTCATAGCCTGAACAGCACATGGCACTGCCCGAAGGGTATTACAGTATTTGCGTAAAGGCATACGATTATTATAATCCCAATAACATTCAGGTGAGCAACGAAGCCTGTACACAAGCCTGGTTCACTTACAGCGATCCGCCCTTTTTAAATTTACCTCTCTGCAATAAAGTAGTCACACCTCAAAATCCGCAGAATATCATTTTTCAATGGACGCCCTTAAATCAGGGTTCACCAAACAGTGCCGCCAATACCGAATACGAATTTGGGTTGTGGGAATTACGTCCCGATAGCAACGCTAATCCCAATCAAATTGTGTTGAGCACCGCGCCCGTTTTTAGTACAGTAACCAATCTCACTTTTTTAAATTACGGTATCACCGAAACGCCTCTCAATTTGTATATGAAATACGTGTGGCGGGTGAGGGTAAAAGATATTACCGGTCGCGATTGGTTTAAAAATAATGGCTATAGCCAGATCTGCACCTTCACCTACGGAAACCCTCTCAATGTTTTGGGCGACGCGTTAAAATTACCTCAGCGCGCAAGACGTAACGCACCGTTAGGAATTTGCCTTCAGGAACGCACAAAGTTTATTAACCAAATACACCTTACAGGTTAGAAAACTTGGCACCGAAAATTGGTTCGATTACAACGTAACACAAGGCACCGAAAAGATCACCAATTTAGAACCCGATAATACTTACGAAGCAGCGTGCCGTGAAAATGGTGTGATTGGCGAGTGGAGCAACACCGCCTCATTTAAAACATTACCCGAACCTGTTTACGCTTGCAACGATCAAACCCAATACAACGATGTACTGCAGGCAAAGCCCTTACCATTGGCTAAAGCCATACCCGGCTTAATTATTGAGAGCGGACAATTTGAAGTGTTTGTTACGCAAATATTGCCTAATGGTCCGCCAAACTACAACGGAAAAGGCTACGCCAAAGTTTTTAGCGGAAGCAGGGTAGCGGTTAAATTCAGTAACATTTATATTGATGATAATAAACGTCACCAGCAAGGAACCATTGAAGCCATTACCAATGGCGTTGATAAATGGCTAAAGCAATGGGATATTAACGATGCGCGCGAAAATGCCACTTACATTAATGAAAGTGTTGACAGCGTTTATATTTATAACGGAAAAATTTGTGTTAGAACGGCAAAAGGTGTTGAGTGTTTTGATTTTCCGGATGGCCAGAATGTGATAGTGATAAGAGATGATGACGGAAACGAGTGGGTTATTACGCCGCCTGATAAAATAAGTGGTCCGTCAAATTACTTTAAACTGAGTAGTGATAGCCTGGCGGTGAGCGATAATTTGAAAGCCACCTTTGAAGCCAGCGAAGCGTTAGTTTCAATTTGACAGCGAAACAGGCGGCGTGGAGCGAGCAATATGAGACCATCAAGTTAAAGAATGGGAAATATTATTTTGTGGCCAATAAGAGTATCGGTAAAAACAAGAGTGATGAGGTGCTGGTAACCATAACGGCCGATAATTTTGACGCGGGTCTTTTAAATTTCCGAACCAAAGAGGAAGAAATAGTAAGCGCGGAAAACGTAGGAAATAAAAAATTTAAGGTCATCGGAATTTCGAGTGATGCCGACTGTATTTATGCCTGGTACGACGGTAAGAAGATCGGGAAACTGAACATAGTGAGTTTGGAAGCTATCAGTAAAAAACTGGTACTCGTTCCGGTGAACAACGCTCCCCTCTCCTGAGAGGGGCAGGGGTGTGAGGCTATGAACACTATTTACAAGCAAGCAAACGTAAACTGGACGTTTAAAGAACAATCATGTTTTAATTACGATTTGGGTACTAACGGTTTGGACGCAGCCGACGCCACGTTAATGAGCAAGTACAGTGCCGAGATGCGGGCTTTGCGCGACGCGTATAGGAAATACGACAGCACTTACGATAAAGAAGCGTATTATTTATTTGTAGTAAAGAATTTCAGCGATCCAAACCAAAAGGGTTACATGGTACGTGGCCGGGCGGTGGGTTTTATTTCGCAAAGCGCTACCGTTAAAGAAATAGCCCACGAATTGGGACATGGTGCCTTTGGACTGGAACATACTTTTCCCAAAGTAAAACAAAGCAGCAGCACAAATTTATTGGATTATGGAACCGGAGCAGTATTGACAAAGAAACAATGGGAAGAGGTGCATAGTTCGATGCCAATATTTAATTGGTTAGATGGGGAAGAGGACGCGGCGATGTTAAGTACAGAGTATTTTGAAAAGTATAATAAAGATAAAAATTCTCTCGTCGGGGATGGAGCAATACCGCGATGGGTGTGGGATAATAATACGGCTGCTCTTAGTGGGTGTGCAACCCTCTGTGGAATTATTGATGGAATTTGCGAAGATGTCAGCAGTTTAGCTGATATGGCTGACTTTTATACTTGTTGGAATTTTTTCTCCCCAGTTTATTCGGAGAAGTGTCTTAATATCAGGAATAAAACAGCTGAGACAGGACAGTTTATTTTAGATGTTATTAAATGTAATTATGGAATCGGTAATATTCCAATGTGTCAACTTATAAGTAAGAATATCGAAGACCAATTAAAGGAATTTGTTATCAATACAGTAGAAACCACATTGCCTGAAAAGACTTATTTAGGGGGAAAAACGCTTTATACGGTTGGTTCTTTTTTTATCGGTTTAGGAGAAGTTGGTGCAGCGTTAAAAATTAGTACAACTGTAAGTAAAGTCTCTTCTCTTTTTGTGAAGTTAAAACCATTTTACGAAGGAGTGAAAGCTTTGATGAATGCAGGAGTAAAAACCGCCCGTCTTGGAGGATACCTGGCCTTGATGAAGGGCAATACTGTAATCGCAAAAGTTTATACTAAAGGAACAATTGTTGCCAATAAAGTTATAGAAGCCACGGAGGTAAAAAAAGTTTTCGTAAAACTCCCTAAGCAAAAATTAATGGTCCCAGGCAAAACAACCGCAATTGAGCAAGAAATAGAGATTGCAGAGGATTTAAGTGGAGAGGTTGGGATAGTTGGGAAAGTGAGAAAGATTTATAAGAATATTTCGTTTGATGAATTTGCTAAAACAATAAAAGATGCGACTTCGGAACAATCTAGTTTAGCTTATGAATTGTGGGGTCAAGAAAAGTGGAAAGAATTGGAGGAATTTTTCAGTCTTAATAACATTAATGGAAAATGGCCACCTAATGATGGATTTGTTGAGGTTTCAAATACCTCTCTGGATATCGGATTTGAATTCGATAGGTATGGTGGAAAAGTTGAAAATGGTCAATTTTCCGACAAATTTGGAAACTTTGTATCTGATAAGGGAGCCTCATTCGAAAGTCGAGCTTTGCCTGAATCATACAAGTCTGGTTCTAATCCAAAACCTTATAGAAAATATAAAGTAATTAAAGAAATTCCAAATGTAAAGAAAGGTAAAGCTGTTCCTTGGTTTGAACAAAAAGGACTAGGAATTCAATATAAGTTACCGTATTCAATAGATGAATTGCTTGAGGCAGGTTTTATCAAGCTAATTGAGTAGTTGTTTTTGAAAAACTCCTTCTATATAAATCTTATACCTTCCTGGCTGGGTTTCCCCCAAAGCAATAACTGCAATATAATTATGAATTTCTAAATAATATACGTTTAGATCTTCGGAGTTTTTATAAGAAACCAGTTCTGCAATAGGATTATATTTATGAATCCCTGGACATGAGTTTAAAATTATTTCCAAGTATAAATTATTTTTTTCTAATTCTTTTAATTTTACTAGTTCATTAGGTGAAAACACGATTTTATCTTTGTTTTCCAAAAGAAATAAATGTTCTTTATAAAAGTCTTCGTCAGAATTGTCAAAAACCAAATGTTTTCCCGAAACCTTAACCAATTTAGCGCTCATAATTTATTTAAGACTTAATTAAGAAATTATTTAAAATTAGGGTTTTTCGGAACAGAAATGGTAATGATTTTGTATAATTTTTCATAGTGATTGATTTTGAACAAAAAAGCCCTCCCATTCGGGAAGGCTTCTCCATCAAAATACAATTTCCTTTAAGCTGGCGTGCAGCCTGTGGTATTGGTTCTTCCGCTCACATTATTTGCCGAGCTTTTGCAGCTAACGGCATTAATGATCTGTAACCCACCTTTTATACGGCAATTGCTAACAGAGGTAAATATACTGCCATCAGAATTAACATTGCCCTCAACTTCGGCGCCATTAACTATAAGGTAACCGGCAGCTTTCATTTCCACATTTTTTTCAATATGCACCCTGCCATCTATAAAAATATAAGAATTAGCCACCAATGAACCTACATTTTTTTCCATGTGCGAGGTGCCGGTAATGGTTAAAATACCTCCCTCTACTTTTACATTTCCACCAATGTGGGCGTTCAGTAACACTACAGATTCGCCAGCCGCTACGGTGTGGTCACCTCTATGTTCACCGGTAATTACTCTTCCTGCTGTTAAAGTTGAAATACCTGCGGCATTTCCATCGGCACCAATGCTAAAATCAACCAGATCGCCCACGTTTGAATTAGTAGATTGAGTAAACGAAACAGTTGATCCTATTTCGGCCGGTGTTGGCGCTACACCAACAACCACAACGCTATCGGTACTACCTACCGTTGAGGTACCCGAATCTACCGAGCCTACGCTGGAGGTTGGAGTACCATCGGTTACTCTGATCATTCCGGTACTGGTGCTTCCTGCACCCGAAGATTTAACTACAATAATTCCTTTTGCCATAACAGTTATTTTTAGGTTAGTATTCTAATTCTTATACAAGTATATAAATTTTTTTGAATAATTGAAATTTTTGCTTAAAATTATATTTCGAACATGAATGCAAGGATAGCTGTCGTATTTTTTTTGGCTCTTTTACTAAATTCTACAAAGGCCTCCGTCTCCAAAATAGACTCTTTAAAACTCATTTTAAACAAATCAAGTGGAAGAGAAAAAGCTATAGTTTTAAACACTTTAGCTTTTGAATACTTATATAAGAATCGAGATTCTGCAATGAAATATGGGCTTGCGGCGCAAGTAATTGCAAAAAAAGGAAATTTTCAATCAGACCTAGCTAATAGTTTTAATAATATTGGTATGGTCTTTTTTGAAAAGGGCGATTTTGAAAATGCTTTAAATAGTTATATACAAGCAGACAAAATATTTGAAAAGGAAAAAGATAAATTGGGTATATTTCTTGCAACTACAAACATGGGAAGGGTCTATGAGCAATTAAATTTATTAGATAAAGCTTTGGCGCAATATTTAATAGCATTAAAAGTAGCAGATGAAATAGATAATGCGCCACGTTCAGCAGAAGCGCTCGCAAATATAGGCTCTCTTTATTACTCCAAAGATGATAAGGGAAAAGCCCTTGAGTATTTTAGTAAATCACTTGAAGTGAACAAACAAATGAACAATGTTATAAGAATAATGGAAGGGCTTAATAATGTTGCTGTAATCAATCAGGAGCTTGGTAATTATAATCAGGCATTAACTGACTTCCGGACTTTTCTGAATTTTTCAAAAAAAAATAAAGATAATGCAAGCATCATCGCCGGTCTCCATAACATTGGCCTCGTTTACAAAGACCAAAAAGATTTTATCAATGCCATCGCTTATATTGATAGCAGCATAGCCATTGCCAAACAAATAAAGGATTTTGATAACATGCGCGAAATTTATTCGTCGCTCAGCGAAATTTACAAGGAACAAAAAAATTACGAAAAGGCCTTTGAGTGTTTTCAGCTCTCGGCAGCAGCCAAAGATTCGCTGCAACTGCAAACCCGCGAAAAACAATTCATTGAAATGAGTACCAAATACGAGACCGAAAAAAAAGATGCCGAAAATAAAGTGCTTAAAGCTGAAGGACAAATGCACAAAACGATTGCCTTTGCTGTGGCAGGCGGACTCCTTCTGGTTATAGCTCTGGCTTTTTTTATTTTTAGAAATTACCGCAACGAACATAAAGCTAATTTGCTGCTAGAAGCGCAAAACACCGAGATCACCGAGAAAAAACACATCATAGAAGAAAAGCAAAAAGAGATCCTCGATTCCATTACTTATGCTAAACGTTTACAGGAAGCTATATTGCCCCCCGCTAAATTCATGAACGAACATTTACCCGAACATTTTTTATATTACCGCCCTAAAGATATTGTTGCCGGTGATTTCTATTGGATGGAAGAGATCAAAAGCAGTAAGCAATCGAACTGTGTGCTCATTGCGGCAGCCGATTGCACCGGTCATGGTGTTCCGGGTGCCATGGTGTCGGTAGTATGTTCAACAGCCCTAAACCGTTGCGTAAATGAATTTGGTTTAACCGAACCAGGAAAGATCTTGGATAAAGCCCGAGAGTTGGTTCTTGAAACATTCTCAAAAAGTGATCGCGATGTAAAAGATGGCATGGATATTTCTCTTTGCGCAATATCCCCCGCTGGCGGGGGTGGCCAAAGGCCGGGGGTGGAAGTTCGATGGTCGGGCGCCAACAATCCCTTATGGTATATTCAAAACGGCGAAATGAAAGAGATCACCGCCGATAAACAACCCATAGGCAGTACCGAAAAACCACAACCTTTCACCACTCATACCATCGAATTAAATAAAGGTGATTCGTTATTTCTTTTTACCGACGGTTTAGCCGATCAGTTCGGTGGCCCTAAAGGAAAAAAATTCAAATACAAAAAATTTAATGACATCCTCTTAAAAAATCATTCACAACCACCCTCTAAACAAAAGGAAATTTTAAATACTGAATTCGAAAACTGGCTCGGAAACCTGGAGCAAATTGATGATGTTTGCGTGATAGGAATAAGAGTGTAGTTTTTTGAACATAAAATTTTTTTATCATTCACTTTTTGACTTACCCAAAAAATAACCGCCTTAGCATCCGCAGGCGGGGACCCGACAAGTGAGTGAGCGCAAAAACACAGGCTGTTTGAGGGCGAGCCTGCCTCGACCGAGTTCCTGGGTTTTAGCGAGCGACACGTAGCGGGTCGCCGAGGGTGCGTTGCGGTGACTTTTCTTTTGGTTCTTTTCTTTGCGTGGTAGGCAAAGAAAAGAACTAAAAAAAACTTCAATATGGTTGTTTTAAGGGTTTAAAAACCCTTAAAAATCTCAAAGAAATCCTTATCTTTAAGGGTTCAATTTATGAAGGATATTTTCGCGTTTTTAAAGTCAAAACAGTTCTTCCTGCACTTCGGTATTGCTGTCACCACAGTGATCATTACCCTTTGGATCCTTGTAAAAATGCTGGGCTCTTATACCAATCACGGCGAAACCGTGGACGTACCCGATTTTAAGGGTAAAACGGTGGGCGAATTAAAGGAATTTATGACCGGTAAAGACCTCCGCTATCAGATCATCGACAGCGTGTATAATCCTAAAGAAAAACCGGGTACCATTATTAGTCAGGATCCGGAGGCAAAATCGAAGGTAAAACACAATAGAACCGTGTATTTATACGTTATTTGCATGCAGGCCCCGCAGGTAAGTATGCCCAAGCTTATTGACCGCAGCGCACGTCAAGCCGTTTTGATGATAAAAAGTTACGGTTTAAAGTTGGGTAAGATAAGTGAGGTTAGCGGCGATTGTAACGGATGCGTTTTAGCGCAGTTTGCCGATGGGAAAGCGATAGAGCCCGGTGCGCCGGTAAAAAAAGGAAGTAGAATAGATATTTCGGTTGGAAAAAAAGATCGTTATAATAATTTAAATGTAGATACATCAGGTACGGGTAATACCGAACCGAATTTTGAAGAAGAGGATGAAAAGACAAAGTAGATATTTTTTTATTTTTTTAATGTTTGCTTTTTGCGCGTTCAAAGCGCAAGAGTTTTTGAAACCCCTAAGTGGAAATATCAATATTATTTATAGCGAGCCTAAACAGGTTAATACCATTCAGGCATCTAAGCCGCCTTTTACGGCAAAAACCTTAACCATTGCCTTGGCCGATTCGTTGCCGTTCTTCGATGATTTTTATTACGCTTCCTGGTCGCCATTTCCTTCGGTAAAAAACTGGACCGACTCCAGTGTTTATGTAAATACCGGTTTTGCCATTGCGCCTCCAAGCATTGGTGTTGCTTCGTTTGATGGATTAGATAAAGACGGTTATCCTTATCAATTGAACGCGGGACCAAACGTTTCTGTTTCGGCCGACACCTTAACCTCCAAACCAATTAATTTTCATAAATACATGGGAACCGCTATGTATCAGCCTTCCGATAGTATAGGCTTTACTTTTTTATACCAATCGGCCGGTTTTGGCGATAATCCCGAAGCCAACGATTCGCTGGTGGTGGAGTTCTACAAACCGTTAGATTCACTTAAATCCGGTAATGTTTTTATTGGATTTGGTACCTGGCACATGGTATGGTACACAAGGGGAGTAACGTTTCCTGTTGCAGGCGACAGCACCTTTAAGCGGGCTTTCGTTTACATTAAAGATACCGCTTATTTTCACGACGGCTTTCGTTTTCGTTTCCGTAACAAAGCTACACCAAGTGGCAGTCTCGATCATTGGCATGTGGATTATGTGACCATTGATAAAAACCTATCGCAAAAAGCCGACACTATTTACACCGATGCTTCTATTGGTTATGTGCCACGCTCTCTTCTTAAAAATTATTCGGCCATGCCATGGAAGCAATATAACACCAATGAAATGGGAACAAAGTTCTCTAACTTCATTCGCGATAATAATTCTATTCCCTTAAACATAAATTATAAGTTCGACGTTCATAACCAGGCCAATTCGCTGATATGGTCGTACAATGGCGGCTCCGGAGCAAGTGATAACGTTTATCCTTTCCGCGATAGTGGCTGGGCAAAAGGTTCTTCTTTGGCAAGACCTACTTTTACCAATTCGTATCCGGTTCCCACAGGTGAAACTTTTTTTACCATCAAACATTATATCAACACAACGCCCGATAAACATCGCGACAACGATACCGTGATCCAAACACAAATGATGAGCAATTATTTTGCGTATGATGATGGAAGCGCCGAACAAGCCTACTATGTGAACACCACCGGCGCTTATATAGCGCAACGTTTTACATTGAACGTAACAGATACCTTGCAGGCCATGGACATTTTTTTCGACCCAATTACCAATGGCAATTACATAACAAGCATGAATTTTAATATTATGCTTTGGGCAGATGGCAACGGACAACCCGGAACGGTGATCTACCGCGATACATTAGCGCAGCCTAAATTTTTAAAATTAGGGTATAATAAAATACCGCGTTATAAATTAAGTACGCCGCAAATTATTGGTCCTGGTACTTACTATTTTGGAATTCGTCAGCAAACCAATCAATATCCTTTAACCATTGGATTTGACAGGAACATTGATCACATGAACGCGCTGTTTTATAATACCACCGGTTCGTGGACGCCTTCGGCCATTAAAGGTTCGCTCATGATGCATCCGGTTTTTGGCGGACCATCTGTTTCGATTGGAATAAAGGAAATGAATAGTAATTTTTCGGGTCTGAATTTAATTACCATTTATCCAAACCCTGCCAGCGATGTACTAACTGTTGTTAAACCTAATGATTCAAACGAATTATATGACCTGGAGATCTATTCGTCAATAGGACAAAAAGTAAAAGCACTTTCGCTGAACGAAAAAGTAAGCGAGATCAATACGACTGATCTGGCTCCCGGAATTTATTTCGCTATCCTTAAAGCAGGCGATACAGTTGTGTCGCAGCAAAAAATAGTTATTTCCCGCTAACGGCCATGGAAACGCCGGACGAACTCGAAGATCTACAGGAAGAAGGACAGGGTCTTTACGAACACCACAACATTAAGGTGGACAAAGGGCAGGTGAGCATGCGCATTGATAAATTTATCATGATCCGCATTTCTAATACCACCCGGAGCAAAATTCAAAATTCGTGCGCTGTAGGAAGTGTATTGGTAAACGGCAAACCGGTAAAATCGAATTACAAGATAAAGCCGTTGGACGAGATCTCCATTGTGTTAACCGTTCCACCGCGCGATGTAGAAGTAGTGCCCGAAAATATCCCTCTGGATATTGTTTACGAAGATCCATACATCGCTCTTATAAATAAAAAACCGGGCATGGTGGTGCATCCGGGTTATGGAAATTACAGAGGCACATTGGTGAACGCGTTGGCGTACCATTTTCAAAATCTTCCCATCTCCAAAACAAAGATCGGTGATGACATAGAATTGCAACGCCCCGGTCTGGTTCACCGTATCGACAAGAACACGTCGGGAATTGTGATCATTGCTAAAACCGAACTGGCCATGACCAAACTGGCAAAAGATTTTTTTGATCATACCATTGATCGGAAATATGTAGCGTTGGTATGGGGAAATTTAAAAGAAGATGAAGGTACCATTACCGGACACATTGGCCGCGACCTTAAGAACAGAAAGGTAATGCATGTTTTTCCGGATGGTTCACATGGCAAGGAAGCGGTAACGCATTATAAAGTTTTAGAACGTTTTGGTTACGTTACTTTGGTAGAGTGTAAGTTGGAGACCGGAAGAACGCATCAGATAAGAGTACATTTTAAGTATATTGGTCATCCATTGTTCAACGATAATGAATATGGTGGCGATAAGATATTAAAGGGCGTGAACACACAAAAATACAGGCACTTTATTGAAAATTGTTTCGCGCTTATGCCGCGTCATGCTTTACACGCCAAAACATTAGGCATCACACATCCCGTTACCGGAAAAAAATTATTATTCGAAAGTAAAATTCCGGATGATATGCAGGCGGTAATTGATAAGTGGCGTAAATTTTCGACGCATAAAGAGTTTGAAGTGGATTAATTTACCACTCTTTGAGAAGTGGGATTGTCCCCTTCTGGAGGGCCTTGCTTCGCTGTAGCTTTGCGAAGGCAAGGGTGTCAGCTTTGGCTGACGGGGGAGGAAAGTGAGGCTAAAATTCCGCAATCACTGTCTGCGAACCAATAGCCACATCGCCGATCTTCACTTTTAGTTTGGCATCAAGCGGTAAAAAAACGTCTACCCGCGAACCGAATTTGATGAAACCCATTTCGCCGCATTGTTCGGCTTTATCGCCTTCTTTGCAATACCAAACAATTCTACGGGCCAAAGCGCCGGCAATTTGTCGGAATAAAATTTGTTTGCCGCTAGTATGTTTCACAACAACGGTAGTGCGCTCGTTATCTGTACTCGATTTAGGATCCCAGGCCACTAAAAATTTACCGGGATGATATTTGAAATACGAAACTGTACCGCCAATAGGGTAACGGTTCACGTGCACATTAATGGGCGACATAAAAATACTCACCTGTATGCGTTTCTCTTTTAAAAATTCGTTTTCTTCTGTTTCTTCGATCACCACCACTTTGCCATCGGCCGGCGCAATAATTAAATTATCTCCAAGCGTATGTTGGCGGGTTGGACTTCTAAAAAACTGAACAATGGTAATAATTAAAAAGGCGCTCAGTAAATAAGCAAACCAATGTGCAATAGCGAATGTGGGAAAAAAATGGTGAGCAATAAAGGTAATAATGGCACTGAAAACAAGTACAAGAGCTAAACTGGCGTAACCTTCTTTGTGAAATTTCATAATTGCCTGTAAAGATAAGAATAATATACTAATTAAGAAGCGATTTGGAATTATGAAATGATTAGTCGCCGGAGTAAAGTACGTATGCAACTTTGAAAAGAAGATAGTCTATCCTTTTGTAGTTTTCGCGACGCGGTACGCAAATATCATAGTTTATATTTATGAGAAATATTTTATTAAATAGTGAAAAATTAAAGCTTGATCCTAACGACAAATATTGGTTACCTGACATCGACTGACTTGTTAGAGTTTTTAATTTTTCGCCATTTATTTCAAAAGTTTTTGTTTCTAATAAAGAATCAATGGGTGAGAAATTTGGAGTGATCCCTTTGATGTAATATCTGGACGCTTGTCGGGTAACAGTAGCTTTATAATTGTAACTTAAAAGGTGATTTATCCTAAATCCAGCTGTTAGCGCCCAGTTTTTGGTGCAATTTATGCCCAGATTTAGATTCCAGTCTATATAATGAATATTAATGTGTCCAGATACTACATCATCAAATTTGTAATATTGAACACCAACATAAGAGCTATTAGAGTAGTAAATACCTTTGTTTTCTATTTCATAAACAAACATTGGCCCATAAATTGTTCTTGCGTTCCCATTGTTTGGATATGAACCATTAATATTCTTGGAACAATAGAAATAATTAAAATCTGATTGAAAACTAATTACTTTTCTATGACTCCAATAACCAATTCCAAGTGCGGGTGTTTTAAGTTCAGGGATTTTATTTTCGTATTTATACTTATATTCATCAAGTCCGGCATACTTTCCAGCATCGGAAATCAATGTTCTTGGATAGCCAAAACCGGAATAAATATTAAAATAAAAATTATTTATTTTATGAACAAGGGAGTCTTTAGACAACGAAAAAGCACTCATTCTAAGCAATAACGCAAAGACAAGTAAAGTTAGTTTGAAACAATGCTTTCCCATAAAACTAATTTAAGAAAAGTACCTGAGAAATTGAAATTATTTCGAATTTGCTTACTGCTTACTGCTTACCGCTTACTCCCAACTGCTCGAGTATTTCCCCGCAAATAAACTCACTTGCTTTCCCATCGCCAAACAACTTAGGAAACTGCATGTCTTTTTTTGTGGTTAGCGTTTTATAAGCGTCTATAATTTTAGTTTCATCAGCATCCGCAATAATAGCGGTACCATGTTGAACTAATTCGGTCCACTCGGTTTCGGAGCGAAGGATAACGGAAGGTTTTTCAAAATAAAAAGCTTCTTTTTGCACCCCGCCGCTGTCGGTCATAACTATTTTGCAATTTTTTTCAAGCGCTATCATTTCCAAAAAGGAAGCGGGTTCGGAAATGTGGAATCTTTTATTGGCACCCACTTCTTTTAAAAGCTCCGAATTTAAATTGTTTTTTAAAAGTTTGGCAGTACGCGGATGCAATGGCAGAACTACATCTATGTTTTCGGCTATGCTAATTTTATTTAAAGCGCTGAATAAAGCGTTCAAACGTTGAGGTTCGTCGGTGTTGTTGTTGCGGTGAATGGTGGCCAAAATGAATTTTCCATTTTCGAGACCGTATTTTTTCAAAATACCCGTTTTTTCTTCGGCCACTTTCGAAAAATACAAACTGTTATCGTACATCACATCACCACAATGGTAAATTTTTGGATTGTCGGACGAGTAGGGAGGAGTAGTGTTTGTTTTGAACCCTTCCTTCACTAAATTATCGTAACCGGTTTTAGTTGGCGAGAACAACAGTGTACTTACATGATCGCACATAATGCGGTTGATCTCCTCCGGCATATTTTTATTAAAGGAACGTAAACCCGCTTCAATATGTATAACCGGAATATGAATTTTGCTTGCCGCGATTCCTCCCGCTAAAGTAGAATTGGTATCACCATACAACACAATGGCATTTGGTTTTTCTTTTAAAAGGATCTCTTCAATACCCACCAACATATCGGCGGTTTGTTTGCCGTGATTGCCGCTGCCTGCATTTAAATTAAAATCGGGCTTTGGAATTCCCAATTCATCAAAAAATACTTTGCTCATGTTGTCGTCGTAATGCTGACCGGTATGAACAATGATCTCTTTGATCTTATCCTTAAAATTATTTTTTATAGCGCGACTTAAAGCCGCTGCTTTTATTATCTGCGGTCTCGCGCCAATTATAGTTACTATTTTGATCATAAATATTTTCCCTCTTAATATTTCCTTCTAATCAGGCTTCGTCAGGCTCAGCCTGACAGTGCATTGTCATTCTGAGCTTGTCGAAGGATGACAATAGTATTATTTATTACAAAATTCCTTCATCCGCAAAACTAAAGTACTTGCTATTGCCAATGATCAAATGATCTAACAAGGAAATATCGATTAACTTAACCCCTTCTTTTAGTTTTTTGGTCAATAAAATATCTTGCTCGCTGGGTTTTAATTGTCCCGACGGGTGATTGTGACATAAAATAATGCCGCTCGCTAAATGTTCAATGGCGGGTTTTAAAATTAAGCGCGCATCTACCACAGTTCCGCTAATACCGCCTTTGCTGATGCATTCCATTTTTATAACAGCATTTGCCCGGTTCAATAACAAGATCCAAAATTCTTCGTGTGGCAGATCACTGAGTTTTTTATTTAGCAATTGAAAAGCATCGTTGGAGGTGGTGATCTTTGGTTTTGAAGTAATATCAGCGTCCGTTCTTCTTCTTCCTAATTCGAAAGCAGCGGCTATGCTAATGGCTTTTACCAATCCAACCCCTTTAAATTTTTTTAATTCGTTCACCGATAATTTTGCCACCGCGTTTACATCATTATTATGTGCTTTCAAAATACGTTGAGCCAATTGTATGGCGGTTTCGGTTTTACTTCCCGATTTTAAAATAATGGCAAGCAATTCGGCATCCGATAAATTTTGCCGGCCAATACTTACTAATTTCTCTCTTGGACGGTCATCTTCCGCCAGCTCCTTTATTGTGATATGATCTAATATCTCTTCCATAACGCACGAAGTTAATAAATTATTATTTTCTTCCTTCAAAACCCTTAAAAATGGGTAATTTTGTAATACCATGTCGTTATTTGACGCCGAGTCGCTCAGTATTATCAAGATAAAGGAATTCAGATTGTTCTTAGCTGCTCGTTTTTTCCTTACACTGGCCATTCAAATGCAAATGAGCACCATCAGTTTGCAGGTATACTACGAGCATTCTAAAAGCGAATTTATTTTGGGATTGATTGGGTTAGCCGAAGCCGTTCCTTTTATCATTACCTCTTTTTTTTCGGGTATAGTAGCCGATACGGTCAATCGCCGTAAAATTTTGATCATTGGAATTTTTGCGCTGTTCCTTGGTTCGGTAGTACTTTATTTTTATAGCGCCCCATTTACCGAGTTTTTAAGATCGCTCGGAATTTTTGCCTTATTCGCTGTGGTATTTTTGTTTGGGATCATCCGTTCTTTTCTTGCCGCTG
>JBGASH010000330.1:0-2496 GCA_044229775.1 Bacteroidia bacterium | reverse complement strand
GGCAGAACATAATAAACTTTGCTCCGTTAAAATTTTTCCGGTTTGCGCATCCACAAAAACATTGGCGCGATAAAGAGGTTCTTCGGCATAAATATTGAACTTATAAGCGTAAAAGGCTTTATCCAATTGGTTCTTTTCGTTTGGCAAAAACAAAACCATGTCACCTTTTGGCTCATATGAAAAAGACGGGTCGTTAAAGGCGCGTTTCATGAGATCTTCTTCTGCCTTATTTTCCCACTTATATTTTTTGGCGTTCACTTTTTCAAGCGCTTTTTGCAAAGCCTGCTGCTCACTTAAACCAATTTGGTTAGCTGGTTCGGGAATGCCGCTTAAAAATCCATTTATTGAGGTTATCTTTCCATAACGCGAATGAACAATGATAATATAATCGTTCACTAAAGTGTTCTTATAATATAAATTGTATTTTGTGTGAGTAAATCCCAGTTCGTCTGCTTCGGCCTTTAATACCCCAACTTTAATGTTTGGATTGTTGATGATAGTACGATTCAAAAAATCTTCCGCTTCCGATTGGTAAACCGTTACTCCAAGTTTTATAAAATCAGGGCGACCATAATTATCATAATTTAAGATCTGGCCTAATTGCAAAAGTTTTTGAGTGTTTTGCGCTTTTAATAATGATGTGCAAGCTAAAACGGAGGTCAATAAAAAAATCTTGTAAAGTTTATTCATGGGTTCGGATATTTTATGTTATGAAAATAAATAAAATTTATGGGTTTGAAAACAATATGTTTTTTGTTCGAATTCATCCCAAAAGTATTTAAAAACTATTAAGAAAAAACGACTAATTAATAAGTGGTAATAGTTTAAAGATAATTGGCCATTTAAACTTCATTGTGTTTATTGTTTTTGCCATATGCTTCACAACTAATTCAAAATTCCATATCATACTTAATATTTTTCTCTTATCTTTGTCTCCGAAATCTAACCTATGTTGTAGTTAGGTAATTAAAAAAAATGATCAAAATAACACTACCCGATGGTTCTGTACGTGAATACAGTAAGGGAACCACAGCCATGCAAGTGGCACAAAGCATCAGCGAAGGCTTAGCCCGCAATGTTTTATCAGCTAAAGTTAACGGAGAGGTCATAGATGCCAACAGGCCTATTAATCAAGACTCTACCCTTCAATTATTAACCTGGAACGATACGGATGGCAAGTCCACCTTATGGCATTCTTCGGCACATCTTATGGCCGAGGCCTTAGAGGCTTTGTATCCCGGCGTAAAATTTTGGGTCGGCCCTCCAGTTGAAAATGGTTTTTATTACGACGTTGATCTTGGCGGACAAACTTTAAATCCTGCCGATTTTGAAAAAATAGAACAAAAAATGCTGGAGTTGGCCCGTAAGAACAATGTTTACGAGCGTAAAGAGATCTCTAAAGCAGATGCTATAAAATATTTTAAGGACAAGGGCGACGAGTACAAGCTTGATCTTTTAGAGCGATTGGAAGATGGTAATATCACTTTGTATACTCAAGGTAATTTTACCGATCTGTGCCGGGGGCCGCATATTCCAAATACCGGTTACATAAAAGCAGCTAAGGTGCTTAATATTGCCGGCGCCTATTGGAAAGGAGATGAAAAAAACAAAATGCTCACTCGCGTTTACGGCATTACCTTTCCTAAAGACAAAGAACTAAAAGAATATTTGACCCTTTTAGAAGAAGCGAAAAAACGCGACCACCGTAAACTTGGAAAAGAATTGGAGTTGTTCACCTTCTCGGAAAAAGTGGGAATGGGTTTGCCATTATGGTTACCAAAAGGGGCCGCTTTGCGCGAAAAACTAGAACAATTTATGCGGAAAGCCCAAACCAAAGCCGGGTATTTACCGGTGGTAACACCGCATATTGGTAACAAAGAACTTTACATTACATCGGGGCATTATGAAAAATACGGCGCCGATTCGTTTCAACCTATCAATACCCCACAAGAAGGCGAACAATTCTTTTTGAAGCCAATGAATTGTCCGCACCATTGTGAAATTTATAAATCGGCACCGCGTTCGTATAAAGATCTTCCTATACGTTATGCCGAGTTTGGAACTGTTTACCGTTACGAACAGCATGGCGAATTGCACGGTTTAACCCGCGTGCGTGGTTTTACTCAAGACGATGCGCACTTGTTTTGCAGGCCTGATCAGGTAAAAGAAGAATTTTGCAAAGTGATCGATCTGGTGCTTTATGTTTTTAATGCTTTGGATTTTAAAGATTATACCGCGCAAATATCGCTTCGTGATCCTGAAAATAAAGCCAAATACATTGGTACCGATGAGAACTGGAACCTGGCAGAGCAATCGATCATTGAATCGGCTAAAGAAAAAGGATTACGAACCGTTGTAGAATTAGGAGAGGCGGCGTTTTATGGTCCTAAACTCGATTTTATGGTTAAGGATGCGCTTGGCCGTAAATGGCAGTTAGGAACCATTCAGGTGGATTACAATTTACCGGAACGTTTTCAATTGGAGTATACCGGCAGC
>JBGASH010000329.1:0-2443 GCA_044229775.1 Bacteroidia bacterium | reverse complement strand
AATCTAATCCGCCCGAACAGGCAAATCCTACCTCAACATCACTTCTTAATCGTATTTTAACGGCATCGCTAAACAAATGATTGTATTCATTAAGTGCATCACTTACGCTGATCGTTTTCTGATTAAGGTTTATCTGGTAATAACTTGTATATCGAAGTTCCTCTATTCTTTCTTTGGTAAGATCAACTGAACTGTAACAAGCATTAATAAATTCATGAATCTCATTAAGTGGTGTTTCGGTATTGTAATCCTGGTAGCCATCTATTAAAAATCCTTTAAGATAAGTTTTATTAGTACTTAGAGGAATATCATATTTATAAAATTGCTTTATCTCTGAAGCAAAGATAAGTTCGTTTGAATTCTTATAATAATACAACGGTTTTACGCCAAACCGGTCGTTAATGACTAACAAATTTTTGCTTTGAGCGTCGAAAAGTAAAACTGTGAACATGCCATTAAATTTGGAGATACACTTTTCTTTCCATTGCTCATAAGCAACATGTATCACTTCGGTATCGGATTCGGTTCTGAATTGATGCCCTAATGTTTTCAATTCTTCCCTGATCTCAATATAGTTATAAACCTCACCATTATAAACGATCCAGTTGCCGTTTGTGTGATGCATTGGCTGGTGTCCGTTCACCGTTAGGTCAATGATGCTTAACCGGCGATGACCCAATAATAAATGATACTCAAGGGCTTCTGCTTCCTTTAAACCAACTGTATTTTGAAAATTACCGGAGGGCGTTTCGTCGGTAATTAAATTGTGAAATCGTCCGGTTCTAACATTGATCAGCGTAACGCCTTCGCCGTCGGGGCCCCGGTGTTTAATGGACTTTAGTGATCTTAAAGATTGATGTAACCGCTCCTTTGAAACACCCTTTGGATTAAAATATGCTAAGATGCCGCACATAATAACCGTTACTTATCGTACGGAAAACGAACGTAAGTAAGTTTAAATAAAGGTTTGTATAAACTGTTTTTAGGTCCGCCCAAAACCACCCTGTCCGACTCCACATCACGGCGGGTAACTTCGGCCTTATCAGGATTAGCGACTACAAGGTAAAAACCGTTATTGGTAATTTTTCCATCTACAATATCCTGCAGATGCCGCGCCACATTAAAAACATATTGTTTATTGTCAGCGTCGTAATCGCCCCCAAAACGAATAAGATCGCTGTAATAATACTGGTCTTTTACATAAAGCTCGTGGTGATTATCATCAATGGCCACCAATGAAATTTGAAGAGGGGCGTCGTATTTTCCCCCCACTGATGCAAAGGCCTGATCAACTTTAAATACAAACTCGGCTCTTCCTATTGCAATACGTGAACTATCAGAATAGTTCTTAATGTAGGGAAGTCGTATAACGGCCTTAGCACCTGCTACTCCTTTCAAAAAAACGTTGGCGGGCGCGCTTTTTAAAGAATCGCCACTTAGTTGTTTAACCAACTCGTTAGCGGAAGCTCCTGCCGCGTAGTTGTAATTTATTTTATTAAACCTTGAAGCCACATCGCCTTTAAACAAGAACTGGTAAACTTTCGATTGCTTGGAGGCCGATTGCGTTCCATTATGATAATACATGTAAACGCCCGAAACAGGATTATCAAGGTCGATCTTCATTAAGGCCCCTTGTGCCGAAACGGGATTAAGGTTGTTTGTTGATCGCGTGGTGATATAAAATCCTTTGTAAGTACTAATAAATGTATTGTTATCCACTAAATATTGCGGGTTACTCAACAGGGCTGAGGCAAAGTTATTATCGATAGGAAGTCGTATGTTATAAAACCCTCCGGAAAAAGAAAGGCGGCAGGTTTTATTGCATAGAGGTGTGGCGTTATAAGAAACATTATCGTTCATGTAATAGGCGGTGGTTTGAGCAAGATCGGCATTAAGTTGATAGACCTGATAGTTTAGCGCTGTTGACGTATCGCCTGTGTGTTTTCCGGTAAAGGTTAATAGCATAACGGCTGAATCAAGCACCACGTCGTCGCCAAACGTAATACTGGAAACATTGTTGGGCATTGAGAATCTGGTAAAGATATCGGCATCGGTGCGTCCAAAGATCGGATCTTGATTTGAACCCAGGTATTTGAAGGCATCCTGATAGGAACGTGACGAATCGTAAGCGATGGTATGCATTTGCAAAGTTGCCGAATCAGAATAAATAACGTTGAGTTGATCGGTATCCGATTGAACATCTGTTCCCAGTGGCGTGGTATTCTTTTTGCAGCAAATAGCGAATACAAAAAGTAAACAAAAAATAAAATATGTTTTGAGTTTATTAAACAGCGGTATACTTTTTTTATACAACAGCGATAAAGATAATAAAAGATAGGATACTGGAACGCCGGCGTATTGCCAAATTTAACAAAAAAAGAGGTAAAAACGACATAAAAAAACCCCGGCAAAAATTACCAGGGTTCAGTTTGTTGGATCAAAA
>JBGASH010000328.1:0-2450 GCA_044229775.1 Bacteroidia bacterium | reverse complement strand
CAGGATGCCCTGGAATTAGATTTTGCGAAGGGCCTGTTACTTTTTGTCCGTTAAAAAGCACTTCGCCGCTATCAACATCCTCTAACCCGTAAATGCATTTTATTAAAGTAGTTTTGCCGCCACCGCTTGGTCCTAATAAAGAAAGTACTTCTCCTTCTTTAACGGTAAAAGAAACTTTGTTTAAACCTTTAAAAGCGTTTTGGGTTTTATAATGAAAAGATATGTTATTAACCTTAAGAATGTGGTCTTAATTTCGCAATAACGTTAACGGACTTTTTTTCGAATATTTTACACCGTCAAATCCTACTGCTTCAACCATGTAAAAATAAAGCCCACTCGAGCAAGGTTCACCGCTGGTAGTGCGGCCATCCCAAAAACCATTAATGGTATCCCAACTGTATATGACATTTCCCCAGCGGTTGTAGATCCATACTTTCATGGAGCTCATTCCACGGGCTATGGGTTTAAAGATGTCGTTGATCTCATCATCGTTTGGCGTAAACACGTTCGGAAATTCTACACCCGAAGAATCGTTAATGTAAAAACTATAGCGGGCAGTATCGCTGCAGCCATTGATATTGGTCGAAATTAATTCTACCGAATACGTACCACCGGTCGAGTACGAATTAACGGCGTCGGTTGTAGTATAAGTTATGGCGCCGGGATTGCAGGTCCATAAATACGAATTGGCGTTACTTGAAAAATTAGTAAGGTTGATCTGATTAGGATAACCGGTATTGCTAAGGCTTGCCGAGAACAAGGCGGTTGGTGATTGTTTTACTGAAATTATTTGCGAAGCGGTTGTTGTGCCCGAAATATTGGAAACCGTAATGGAAACGGTATACGTACCTACTTTTCCAAAACTAACCGCTATACTGCTTTGGTTCGTAGCCGACCCAATAACAGCATTAACAGAAGGTGTAACAACCCATGCGAGTTCAGTTGGTGTGTTGCTGGTGGCCGCCGAAAAAATGACACTGTGGTTGGTACATATGGTACCCGAATTCGAACTGATGGTAGCAGTAGGAACCTGTGAAAAAAGCATTAGGTTGGTGAAACCAAATAGTAATATGAGAGCATGTTTCAGCACCTCATAAAAGTAATAAAAAATTTACCGTGTTAATACCATCGGCATACTCGGTAATAACAGGCTGTTGTGAATAACCAAAAGGAACAAAAGCGGGATTTTTTCCAATAATGCATTGTATTTCGGTCTTCTTTTCATCTAAATAAGCGTTTAGGTCCTTTCCCGAATCATATTCCTGGTAAAATAATACCGAAACCGGCGAATGCAATCCCTGATCTTGCTTAATTATCAAAAAATTATTGTCTAAGAATTTATCCGTGTTCAACAGGTAAATGGCACGATTATATATTAATTTGGAAACATTCCGGCATCCTAAACCAAAATACGTAAAAACATCTGCGCCTAAGTTCTTTAGATCATCGGTGCTTTCTTTTCCGTTAAGAACTGCGAGCGAGGTGCGGTTCTTACGAATGATATGAGGGTATTTTCCAAAGTAATATTCAAAATAACTGGCGGTGTTGTTACTGCCGGTAGCAATAACCGCGTCAAAATCTGCCAGTTTATTTTCGGCGTAACTCACATATGCTCCAATTCCGGGAACGTAATGGTCTAAAAGCTTAATAAAAAATGGGAGCAACACATTATCATCAGCCGAAAGTTTTACCAGTGCTTTGTGCCCACATAATACAACGCACAACAGATCGTGAAAACCCACCATGGGGATATTGCCAGCCATAATTATGGCAACGGTCTTTGTTTGTTTGGGTTCGGGAATATTTTTGGTAAAGCTATTAAGTGTTTTTTCGTTAAGCATTACCCCAATGTTCTTAAGGGCTAATTCTACAAATTGCTTCACGAACCAACCGTTATAGGTAAAGGCTACATCCATCAAGTGGTTTAACCCTTCGTGTAGACCCTTTTCGTTGGGTATCCAATTATTGTTAAAGTGCCTTTCAATGAACAAACCGCTCTCAATAAATGCCTTTTTTCTTTGTTCTAAATTCATAAAAACCCTGTATATTTGTGGTCTGTTTATGCAAAACTATAAATAAATGGCGATTAAGATAACAGAAGAGTGTATAAATTGTGGGGCTTGTGAACCTGAGTGTCCAAATAATGCCATTTACGAAGGAGCGGCCGAGTGGCGTTTTTCGGATGGCACTACGCTTAAAGGACAATTTAAAGGATTGAGTTCAGGTATTGAAGTGGATGCTGAGGCGCCTCAAACTCCTGTAAACATGGATGTTTATTTTATTGTAAGTGATAAATGTACTGAATGTAAAGGGTTTCATGATGAACCACAATGCGCGGCTGTTTGTCGTTTATTTTGTT
Source organism: Bacteroidia bacterium (assembly GCA_044229775.1). Lineage (GTDB taxonomy): Bacteria > Bacteroidota > Bacteroidia > B-17B0 > Aurantibacillaceae > JAHEYG01. The sequence goes on along the minus strand of JBGASH010000328.1, from coordinate 91 downwards.
GCGTACCCGATGAGAATAATGTTGAGACCGAAGAGCAGTTACTGGCTAAAAAAGCGGCGATGCATTTGTAATATAAGTATCAAGATATAAG
>JBGASH010000042.1:1798-20471 GCA_044229775.1 Bacteroidia bacterium | reverse complement strand
AGAAGTCGTTCTTAGAGTGGTACAACCGTTAATATCACCAATAACCGTATACGACGTTGTAACGGTAGGACTTACTACTATTGTACCACTATTACTTCCACCCGGCGTCCAAGTATAATTATTGGCGCCAAAAGCGGTTAAAGTGGCAGAGCCGCTACAAATGACAGGGAAATTAAGTCCTAATGTTGGTGTTGTATTTACAGATAAGGTTAAACTGGCGCCATTCAAACATCCAGCCGCATTATCGCCAAATACCGTATACGTGGTTGTAACGGATGGTGTAACTGCTATGGTACTACCGTTAGTTCCTGTTGGTGCCCAGGTATAACTTAAACCGCCCGAAGCGGTTAACGTGGTTGATTGTCCTGAACACAATAATGTACCTCCTGCAACGGCTACCGTAGGATTAGCGTTCACTATTACCGTTCCGGTAGCGGTGCCGCTACAGGTTCCGCTTGTTCCAATAACCGTATAAGTAGTAGTGATACCCGGAGTTACCTCAATAGTGTAAGTGGTGTTTCCTGTGGTCCAGGTATAATTTGTAGCGCCGCTCGCTGTTAAAGTAGCTGTTTGTCCGACGCAAATCGTTGGCGTGTTTACTATCAATGATAAATTAGATCCTATGGTTATTGACCCGATAGCGGTAGCACTGCACGTACCGTTAGAGCCTATAACTGTATAAGTAGAGTTGCTGCCAGGCGAAGCCGTATAAGTTGAAGCAACAACGCCACCTGGATTCCAAGTATATGAAGTTCCACCTCCGGCGATCAAAGTTGCGGTGCCTCCCGTACAAATAGTTGCTGAGGTTGCAGTTATTGTTGGTGTTTGTCCTACAATCACCGTTGCAATTACCGCCGCACTACATGATCCACTGGCACCCGTAACGGTATAATTGGTGGTTGTAGCAGGGTTCACCGATAGTGTAGCAGTTGTTGCACCCGTATTCCATGTATACGTGGTAGCGCCATTTGCTGTTAATGTAACTGTTTGGCCGGGACAAATAGTAGGGGTATTGACCGTTATAGTAGGGCTTCCGCCTATAATAACAGTTGCTGTTTTTGCGGTTGAGCATGTTCCGTTGCTACCAGTTACAGTATAAACTGTGGTTACAGTTGGATTAATGGTGATGGAAGATGAGTTAGATCCGGTAGACCATGTATAAGTTGTAGCACCGTTAGCCGTTAAGGTTGCCTGCCCTCCCGAACAAACTGTTGGTGTATTAACTGTAATAGTAGGACTGGAACTTACCACCACGGTTGCTGTTTTTGCTGAAGAACAAGCGGCGTTACTTCCGGTTACAGTATAGACAGTAGTAACTGTAGGATTAATAGTAATAGAAGATGAGTTTGATCCGGTTGACCAGGTATAAGTTGTTGCTCCGCTTGCTGTAAGTGTTGCAGTGCCGTTAGGACAGATGGTTGGTGTATTCACAATTAATGTTGGTGTTCCTATAACATTAATTAAAATTGGTTGGCGGTAAACACCCGGACAAGTTCCGGGAAAAACAGTATAAACACCAACAGTGTTGTAAACCGGTGTTACATAAACGGTACCTGCTCCCACAGCTGCAGCGCCCGAAGCGTTGTTATACCATGTGATTGCCGCGTTGGTATTAGTAGATGTAGCAGTTAGCGTGAGTGCGTTACCTGCACAAATTGTATAAGTTGTTGTTGTAGTAATAGTAGGATTAACCACAATGGTTGAAGTAACTATTCCGCCGCCGCCACTGGTTGCGCCATTTGGCGGAAAATTATTATCAATTAAACTTAAGTTGGCGCCAGATGAATAAGCAAACATGCCGTTTGCACCACCGGCCACACTGGTAGCAATAACGGCTCCGGGTGAGGTACCAATATAGCCACCGCCACCGCCGCCACCCGGACCATAAGCTTGATTAGAACCACCGAAACCGGATTTAAGAAATTGCCAGCCACCATTTCCACCATTGGCGGTTACAGTTAAATTTGTTATTGCGGGTCCACTTGTTTTGATAACGATAGCTCCGCCGCCGCCGCCACCGCCGGCACCATCTTTTCCTGAACAATCACCGGCACCGGCCGCAGGAACCGTATTGGTATTTGCGCCAATTCCTCCATTACTGATAATTTGTCCACCGCCACTAATAGTATTGTAAGTTGTAATGTAAATTATTCCGCCACCGTTTGCACCGGCACCTCCCATATTATTATCGTGATCTCCTGCACCACCACCGCCGCCTAAATAAAGTCGGCCTGTATCATATTTTAAAGGTCTTCCACCATAGCCACCTTGTATTCTTCGATTATCGCCTCCCCATCCGGCTGCACCTGGACCGCTTGTTAAAGGATTATTGGTACTGTTTGCATAAGAGTAGCCGCCTTTACCACCACCAGAAGAAGTTGTGGTAGACATTCCTGCTGCCTCTAATTCCCACGCTAACGTATAAGTTGAAACTGAAATATCGGGATTTCCTTTTCCGGTATAAGCCGATGTATCTCCGGCATTGGCGCCACCGCCACCGCCGCCATTAACAGCTGTTCCGCCACCGCCACCGTTTGCAACAGCACCTTTAGCCACTCTTCCTGAAAATAGAGCTGCGTATAATGTTGTATCTCCCGCAATACTTTCACCTTTCCACGAACCTTCTGTTCTTGTGACATGACCCCAGGCATTTCCGCCAAAAGCGGTACCGCTTTTATTAGAAACCATTCCACCGCGGAAACCGCTACCACTCGCATCAATTTTACATCCGGGGTTAATGGTTGTTACGCCATCCACTTCAATGGCAATAACACCACCGGTTGTTCCATTCCATAACGGACAGGTGATGGTGGCAGCAGCACTCAATGTGAGTTGAGCGTAACGCGGCACCTTTATTACCTGAACTTTTCCGGCCGCAGTATAATTGTTCTTTAAACCACAATCGAGGTTAACCGTTGTGCCGTTGGGTACAGAATATACCTCCGCCAATTCATTATTACCGGCATTATTGTAAGATGTAATGCCACCATAAGTTGATTGCATTGGCATGGAGTTATTTGGATTGGCGCCCTCTTTCGCACAATTTACCGATGCGCCTTGCATTTGAATGATCATTAAAAGATCACCAGGAGCGAAACTAGCGGTAGTAACAACAGTTAAAACGGAAGTAGTAGCTGCCGCGTCGGCAGTTAAAGAAGTATAATCATTAACGATGGTAGTGGCTGAAGATATAGTAACAGTTCCTGTTTTACCTTTTTGTCCCACCATTATCGAGGCGCAAACTAAAAACGCAAATAGTAAAAACTGTTTCATTGTACAATTTGATTAATTAAAGTACTAATATAATTAATTTTTACTCAAAAAGAAAGGGGGAAGCGGCTTAATGATGAGGCTAAAACTATTATAGAAACGAAAGAATAAATCATTGTCGTGGGTTATACTAAAGATAAAACACTGGAAAATAAAAATCCCCCGAGAATTCGGGGGATTTTTCCTAACCTATTTTAAACCATTATATATCAATTCAATTTAAATGGCGGGATCTTTCCTTCGGCCATCATTTGAACGCTTTTCTTTTTGTGTTCTTCAAAATTTCCAAAAGCCAATGCATCAAGCATTTCTTTACGGGTCATATCAGGATTTCCGAATTGTTTACGGATATCTTCGGCACAACGATCAACATACTTTTCAAATTTAAAAGGCGCCCACATGTATTCTTTTTTTGCGGCTTCTTTATCAAATTTAAACTCTTCCGGTAAACCACCTTCTATCTTAGATTTTACATCTAAGCCTTCATACGTTTTAGGTAATTGGCGGTTATCGAATAAAAATGGCTTTGAGATCATGATAACATGCTTTTTACGCTTAGGGTCGATCATCGACAAACCTTCAATACGTAAGCCTTTTTTCTTCAAATTGTTGTACTTGCTTTCAAAGTTTTTTAAAATCTCGAACATGGTAATTGTATAACTTATCAACAAAGGTACGAATTAAAGTGTTAATAACTTGACTTTTAGACGAAGGCGGGTTATGGCATCCTGAAATTAACAGGCCACTTGTGAATTACCTGTTTAAACGCAGTTAATTACGTGTAAATTATTTTTGTAATAAATTGATTATAAATAATTTACATGTTAATAAAGTGGTGTTGATTAAATTTTATCCCAAAAATCGCCTTATGCCTTGTTTTTGCTTCAAAATCCAGGATGCGGTCAATAAACTCATACGGTTTATAGTGATTAATAGCGGCCTGATGGTAGATGCAAGTGGCAGGTGTCATGCCAAGTGAATTAACTTCAATAAAAATAACTTCCACTTTTGAAGCGTCAAAAATTCTTACAAAAGCATCTATGCGACAATATCCAACAATATTTAATGCCTTTGCCGCGGCACCCAATGTTTGTTTTACTTTATCGGAGATCAATTGCCGTTCTTTTTCATCACGTGAATAACGCGCCGGGGTAATATTTTGTCCCTGCCCCGCTAAAAATTTTTCTTCCAAACTCAAAATATCTCCTTCTGCCAAGGCTTCGCTGGCTTCAAACACTTCGTACTCAATTTCGCCATGACCATTATACTTTGTAAGCATGCCGCCAGTGATTTCCAGAAAATGTTTCGCGCCATTTTTAGAGATCAATTCCTCAACCAAAATAACAGGCTTTTGTGGAAATTCCTCCTTGGGGCGAATGTGCAAAAATTCAGCAGCCTTCACATCCAACTCTTCTTTTTGGCGAAACATCAAAGTGGCGAAAGCTTCAAATTCTTTGAACGAACGTATTTTTTTTACAGCACTACTACACCCATCATCTACCGGCTTGGCAATAAAAGGATATTTATAATCTCTTTCAAGTATAACAGCTATTTGATCTTTTTTTGTTGTCCAGTCGTTTTGTGTGACCAGCATGTGCTTAGCCACCAAAAATCCGTTCTTCATTAATATCTCGTTAGTGCGATATTTATCAATGGTGATCTCTGAACTTTGTTTTCCCGAACCATTATAGGTTAATCCTACTTTTTCCAATTGCTCCTGCACCGCGCCATCTTCACCTGGTCGACCATGAAGCGCAATAAATACCTGAGAGAATTGTTTGCCCATTTCTTTATATGAAATTAATTGAGGCGCTTTTAAATTATCGGGCGAACCGTATTTTTCGGTGATGGTATTACATTGTTCAATGATCTTTTTTACAACAGGATGAATTTTCCATTTATTGATCTTATCCTTAATGTCGTCCGCATTATCTTTTAGTAAAGCGCTGATGGGCATTTTATACATCAAATGATGGTCGTGGTCGCCGGCTAAAAACACCGGAACCGGATGGTATTTTTCGGAAGAAGCCAGCTTCTCATAAATATTTCTTCCGCTCTCAACCGAAATATGCCGTTCGGAAGAATAACCTCCTAAAATTACGGCTACATTAATTTTATTGGCGCTTTTTGTTTTTTGATGATGAAGAAAGTCATCCAATTTATTTATTAGTGATTCGTAAATTCCCGAACCTTTCGCGTTTTTTATCCGCTTCGATAAGGAAGTACGAATGATAAACGTTAAGAATTGCGATGGATTTAATCCAATTTCGGCCGCCTGATGAAAGAAAAACGACGATGGCATCATACCGGACGTGGTATTAGGATCATTCAAAAAGATCTTACCCTTTTTATTGATAAATCCATCTATCCTCGCATAAACATCAAAACACAACTCAGAAAATAATCGTTCGCAATCTTTACGGATCGCATTAATTTGTGTTGCCGGCAAATCGATGGGCGTTATTTTTCGCGATAAGCCCGGCAAATATTTGCTCCGGTAATCAAATAATTCTTTTCCTTTTCTGATCTCTGTTGGCGGCAATGCGATGGCTTTGCCAGTTTCATCTTCCACCACAATACAACTGAACTCTTTTCCTTCAATAAATCCTTCTATCAAAACAGTACTTTCACCATCCATGCTTTCTATCACCACTCCTTCCTTAATCCGTAGTTGCGAATTCAAAAAAGTAATTAATTCTTTGGGATCGTGAATTTCGTTCCCTTCTACTCTTACCGGCATACCAATGCCTTCACGAATATCACTTAAATGGTGTACATATTTAATTTTATCTTCTTCATTCAAACCTTTCCAGAGCTTTGCCTCTAACCATACAGTAAAAAGCGCTTTCTCTACCGCTTCCATAAAAAGTTGCTCCTTTTTTTCAGAAAGGATCGTTACACCAATGGAAGAACCCTGGTTCGCAGGTTTGATGACCATGGGGAAACCGATTTCCTTTTTCGCTTTATTCCAAACCCCTTTACATTTTCCGTTGATCCATTCGTTTCTGTCAATTGTAAAAAACTTGGGCGAATTAAAACCGGCATTAACCATCAAACGTTTCTGTACGCCTTTATCAATGCCTATGGCCGAAGGTAAAATACCGGAACCCGAGTAAGGAATGTGTAAATATTCCAATAAGCCCTGAATTTTTCCATCTTCCCCGTAAGGGCCATGTAAACACAAAAACGCAAAATCAATTAAAGTATTTAATTCATGTAAATTGACCTTCTTTCCTATTTTTGAAATGAGTTGTTCCTGTTGTTCATTGTTCAATTTGCCAATATTCTCGGCGTAAAACTGAAAATGGCTGTTGGTATCAGGAATAAATTCAACAGGAGGATAAAAATCGCGGATGGTGCCTTTATAAACATACTGCCAATCGAGCAAAACAAAATTGCCGAACGAATCAACAAATAAAGGAATTGCTTCAAAAATGGCCTTATTCAAATTATCATAAACCGTTCGCCCCCCGGCAAAAGAAATTTCACGTTCTTTCGAACGACCACCAAAAATTATTCCTACACGTATTTTAGCCATTTTTAAGTTAAGCGTTAAAGGTACTGAGCTCTTTTAAGATTTGCCACATTCCGCCTCAAAAGTATGAACGTTAGGTTGTGAATAGATTAAATTATTGTTAATGCTTGGCCAAGGGTGGCAACTTTAAATATTTTTGTATTTTTATACCTCCTAAAAAAAAATAATTATGAAGAAAATTTTATACGTAATCATTGGCCTTGTAGTATTATATTTAATACTTTGCCTTCTTGGTCCTAAAGACTTCGCTGCCAGCCGCTCAATTAGTATTAAGGCCCCTGCCGCTTTGGTTCAAACACAAATGGCCGATTTCAAATTTTTTCAGGAAAAATGGTCGCCCTGGTCAGAACTGGACCCTGCAATGAAAACCACTTATGAAGGAGAGACCGGAAAACCAGGTTATAAATACTCTTGGGAAAGTAATGTAAAAGATGTGGGTAAAGGAAGTATGCTCCTTAACGGTATTAAAGGCGACACCACTGATATTACTATCAATTTTGAAGGTATGGGTGATTCAAAAGTGTATTATATTGCCAAAGATGAAAATGGTTCCACAAGTGTTACCTGGAGCATGAACGGTGAGGCCAGTTTCTTAATGCGTGGTATGATGTTATTTATGAGTATGGATAAAATGATGGGACCTACCTTTGAAAAAGGATTAAATAAATTGAAAACATCAATTGAAAGTATGCCGGTTGAAGCGCCCAAGGCGACAGCATATGAAGTGAAAGAAGTGCAGTGGGAAGAAAGAACTTATGTTGGAAAAAAAGGAACTTTTACTTACGATAAACTTCCCGCATTTTTTAACGAGAATTTTTCGAAAATATTTGAAGAGTTAGGCAAAGTGAAAATTCAACCAATTGCTCCTGCCACCGCTATTTTCTTTACCTGGAATACCGAAAAGCAGGAAACAGAATGTGCCGCCGTAGCCGCTGTAGCCAAAGGCACCAAAGTAAAAGGATGGGAAGTATGGAATATACCATCATCTAAAATTCTTCAAACAACTTATTGGGGTGCTTACGATGAAAAAATGATGGACGCCTATAAAGCTTTGGATGCTTATGCAAACGAGAAAAATCTCACAAAAAATTTCTCTTTGGAAGAATATGTTACAGATCCAATGAATGAAAAAGATACTGCTAAATGGCAAACAAATATTTATTATGTTTTAAAATAGGATCCGTTTCTTTGTGAAGAAAGGCTGTTAATAACAGCCTTTCTTATTGGTGTTTATATAAGAACTCTACCAATTTTTTTACCGCCATTGCCCTGTGAGAAATACTATTTTTGTCGGATAAACTCATTTGCCCGAATGTTTGAGAATAACCATCGGGAATAAAAACCGGATCGTAACCAAATCCGTTAGTACCTGTCATTTCTGTTGTAATTCTTCCGTTTACTATACCCTCAAAACAATATTCTTTCTCATTTAAGATCAGCGCTATTACCGTTTTAAAGCGGGCCTTGCGGTTGTTTTTACCTTTCAGTTCACTTAGCAATTTTTCAATGTTCTTTAGATCGTTTTTTGGTTCGCCCGCGTAACGCGCCGAATAAACTCCCGGGGCTCCATTTAACGTTTCTACCTCCAGTCCCGAATCATCGGCAAAACAATTTACGCGATAATTATTGAACACAAATTGTGCTTTTAACAAAGCGTTTCCTTCTATTGTTTCGGCAGTTTCAGGGATTTCCTTATCACAATTTATGTCCGTTAAACTCAGCAACTTTACCGATGAAGGCAGAAGGACTTTTACCTCTGAGATCTTATGCAGGTTATTGGTGGCAAAAACTAATTGCATTAAAATATTTTCTTTCAAAAGTAGAATTAAATAGTTTACATTTTTATTTTTTTTATCTTTGATATCTATGTTTTTCAAAGATCAGAGAGTGCCATGTCCAAAAAAATAGACGTGATGATTGTTGGGGCGCAAAAAGCCGGCACCACTTCATTACTCCGGTATCTGGGAGAACATCCACAATGCGTTGCCCACCCCCAAAAAGAATTTGCTTATTTTCTTGACAGCAAGGAATATAATGACAACTATGAGAAGGCGTTTGAAAAATATTATTCCGAACAAAAAATAGAAGATGGGTCATTGATCATTGCCAAGAGTGCCAGTTTATCGAGCAGGGAGTCGGCCATCAAACTTTTATACGAACATAATCCAAAATGTGAGATCGTTTTTATATTAAGAGATCCGGTAGAGCGCGCCTATTCTTCTTACTGGATGGAAAAAAACGCAGGGTCTGTCAACTATGAATTTGACAACATCGTTAACATAATGAAAGATCCCAATCGATGGGAATATGATGTTTTTCTCAGGTTTGGAATGTATTCTGAACATTTAAAATATATTTATAAATACTTTCCTAAAGATCAGGTGAATTTTGTTTTTTTTGAAGATCTTAAAAACAATGCGGCCGCAGTTTGCAGAACACTTTTTACCAAATTTAAAATAGACACTCAATTTGTTCCAAATATTGAGGTCAAGCACAATCAAACCGTTAGGAACCGTTCAAGTCTTTATTCAAAATTGGTGGTAAAAGCTTTAAGAAAACAAAGTGTGATACGGAAAGTAACGGCGCCAATAATACCCAAACACCGCTCGTACAAATTTGGAAATTTATTGAGAGACCTTAACAAAACAAAAGAAACTTATTTGCCAATGTCGGAAAACGTTGTAAAGGCGCTTAATGATTTTTACAAGCCCTATAATACAGCACTTGCCGAATTGATCGATACCGATCTTACCTTCTGGAACAATACCGAGATGATTATTTACAAAACATCCGATAAGGGAATTCGTTACCGCTTCTTGCCTATTAAACACTGTAACATGTGCGGTGATGAAGTGAAAGATCATAAAATACTGGGTAAAAGGCTTAATCGCTCACAGGGAAAACAGCCGCGATCAAAAACCGGATTAACCACCAACATTTGTTTATGTACAAAATGCGGACTCATTTATTCTAATCCTCAACCTATACCACTAAACATTCAGGATCATTACGGCGTTCCGCCGGAAGATTATTGGAAACCTGAATATTTCCAATTCCATGAGAATTATTTTAAGAATGAAATTGAACAATTGCGATCACTTCTCCCTCAGAAAGAATGGAAAAAGGCGCTGGATATTGGCGCCGGTCTTGGAAAGACCATGTTAAGTTTAAACAAGCAGGGGTTTGATACTTTTGGCATTGAGCCTTCTAATTCCTTTCATGAAAAGGCAGTTTCGATGATGAAAATTGATCCTAAGCGACTTTTTTTAGGCGCTATTGAGGATGCCGAATACGAAAAAGATTTTTTTGAATTCATCACTTTTGGCGCGGTACTTGAACACCTTGTTTCTCCCTCTGATGCCATTAAGAAAGCTATGGGCTGGCTAAAGCCGGGAGGGATCATGCATATTGAGGTACCTTCTTCGAAGTGGCTGATAAATAAAATTGCGAATATTTATTACCAAAACATTTATTTATCGGATTTCGTTGCTAATTTAAGCCCTATGCATCCGCCTTATCACCTGTATGAATTTTGCTTAAGGTCGTTTGAAGAAAATAGTAAAATAAATAATTATAAGATCGTTCATCATGATTATTATGTGTGCGAAACCTATATGCCAAAGGTGTTCGATTTTATGTTAAAGCCGGCGATGGAATTTACAAAAACCGGCATGCAGTTATGCGTGTGGTTAAGAAAACAATAATGGAATACGAAATAAAACCAAAAAATAAATTAGAATTAGGCTTAAAGGAGCTATGGGATTACCGTGAGTTATTTTATTTTTTTACCTGGCGCGATCTGAAAGTAAAATACAAACAAACCATTCTGGGATTCTTATGGGCCATTATTCAACCGTTGATCATGACCTTGCTTTTTACCTTCTGTTTAGGAAAGATCATTACCGATAATGTTGATCTAAATATGTCGTATGGTTTATTTTCATTGAGTGGCCTCATCATTTGGAACGTGTTTTCTTCCGGACTTACCAATGCCGGGAACAGTATGGTTAGTAACGCCAACATCATTAAAAAAATTTATTTTCCACGGTTGATCATTCCCATTTCTTCCATCCTGGTTTCGTTGTTCGATTTTCTGATCTCTTTTCTTGTTTTTATTCCTCTTGCCCTTTATAACGACGCGCGGTTCAATATTATGGGTTTACTATTTATTCCCTTAAGCCTGTTATTGACTTGTCTTGCCACTTTCGGCCTTGGCACTTTACTGGCAGCACTTAATGTAAAATACCGTGATTTCCGTTATGTGATCCCATTTTTTATCCAAGCCTTACTTTTTGCCACACCCATCATTTATCCAATAAGAATTTCAAACAACATTGTTTTACAAACCGTTTTGAAATTAAATCCTATGACCGCGCCGGTAGAATTATTCAGGCATTCTTTCAGTAGTGCAGCGTTAGACCCTATGGCGCTTTTATACAGTATATCTGTTTCAGTGATCTTATTTATTACCGGTTTAATTTATTTTAGAAAAACGGAAAGTTATTTTGCTGATCTGGCTTGATGAAACCCATCCTGGAAATAAAAAATATATCTAAAAAGTTTCGTATCTCACACGATCAGCAACCCTATTTAAGCTTACGCGACAGCATCATGGGTATTTTTAAACCTTCGCAAATAAACAGCGAAGATTTTTGGGCCCTGAAAGACGTGAGCTTTGATATTTATCCAGGGGAAAGTGTTGGCGTAATTGGTAAAAACGGTGCCGGAAAATCAACTCTTCTTAAAATATTAAGCAAAATAACCCCACCCACTTCCGGTAAAATAATTTCGCGTGGCAGAATTGCCAGCTTATTGGAAGTTGGTACCGGCTTCCATCCTGAACTCAACGGCCGTGAAAATATCTTTTTAAACGGATCTATACTCGGTATGAAAAAATCAGAGATCCTTAAAAATTTTGATGCGATCGTTGATTTTGCCGGCGTTGAGAAATTTATTGATACCCCGTTAAAGCATTACAGTAGCGGGATGCAGTTACGTTTGGCATTTTCTGTTGCGGCGTTTCTCGAAAATGAAATCCTGATCATTGATGAAGTGCTGGCAGTTGGTGACGCTGAGTTTCAAAAAAAATGTATGGGAAAAATGGAAGACGTAAGCAAAAGCGGACGTACCATTATTCTTGTTTCGCATAGCATGAATGCCATTCAATCACTTTCTACCAAAGGAGTATACATTGAAAAAGGACAAACTACAGGAATAACTCCTGTACAGTCGGCGGTAGAAAAATACCTTTATGGAAATGAACGTGAAGTAGCCGGTATTGAAAAATTCAATGATGTTCATGAAGGAAAAGACGCGCTTATTTTAGAGGGGAGGATAATTAACTCCCTAAAAACTATTACTAACCGACTTGAGACCTGTGAAGATTTTTTTGTTGAGATAAAATGGCGGAATTTAACCGGTGTTCCTGTTACAGCCAGTATTGAAATGGCCAGATTTAACGGAGTGCAGGTGATGTGGGTAGCAGATGTGAATTTAGATGAATCAGGAAATAAAAAAAGTGAAAAAGGTCTTTACATCAGTCGCGTAAAAATACCGGCGCACCTTCTTAATGCCGGTGAATATTTTTTTAGGCTTGTGCTTTATAATTCGTCGCCTTTTGAGGTATACGACCTTAAGTACAATATTTTAAATATTACCATTGTTGATCCAATGGATGACCGATGCATTGCCCGTGGGAAATTTACAAATCAATTCGAGAACTACATTCTCCTTCCTGCTTTTGAATGGAGTTTTGAAAAAACCACAGGATAGTTTAGATCAATGGGCATTTTCCAAAAAAAAATACTGGACACGTTACACATCGATCAAAAACTTCCGGCTAATTACCGTAAGGAAGATGAATCTTTATTTTCACACGATATCAAAAAAGATCTGAAGGAAGTGAACATTTATCATCTCCAGCTTATATCTGTAACTCCCCAAGGCATTATTTTCAGAAAACTTTCCATTAATAAAAATTTCCTCATCTGGCCAGCACATTCTAAAGACTTTGGTGTTTTCTACCTAATAAAAAATTACATTTCTCGTAAAAAAATATATTTAGGTGCCGACAAAAACTATTTGATTTGTTTTGATCACTGGTCGGTAGGATATTTTCACTGGATGTGTGATTTCCTGCCGCGTTTATTGGTAGCAATAAAAGGATCTGAAAAATTTACGCTGTTATTACCCGAGAACCTGAATGCGGGTTATGTTTCTGCTACACTCGAAGCTTTTGGTGTTACAGAGGTACAACGGTTTAAAATGAATGAATACGTTTCATGCGCCAAAGCGATCGTACCGGGATACGTTACTAATTCGGGTGATAACCGACCAGAGATAATGTTAAAATTAAGGGATACATTGTTGGAGAAAAATCCTCAAAGCTTGAGATCGACGGAATACGCTGAGAATATTTATGTGAGCCGCTCAAAAGCAAAAGGTAGATTCATTAAGAATGAACAGGAGGTAGAAAATGTATTGAAAAAATTCAACTTCAGGGTTATTCATTTCGAAGAACATACTTTTCCGGAGCAAATAGCCATAGCACTCCACGCTAAAAATTACATCGGTTTACACGGCGCTAATCTCACCAATCTTATCTTTATGCGATCGGGCACCAATGTTTTAGAATTTCGTAGGGAAAATGACCGTGAAAGTAATTATTACTTTTCGCTGGCTTCCACCTTTAACTTGAATTATTATTATCAGCAATGCGCTTTTACATACGATGAAAAAACCAATAACTATAACCATATTGTTGACCTGAACCTTCTTGAAAAAAACATTGAGCTAATGCTCTCTAATAAAAACAGTTAAAATGATAAAAGAATTCCTTAAAAAATTTATTCCTTACCCTCTACTCCGCTATAAGCGTAAATTGATGGCCGAAATAGAATTCAGGAATTGGGAAAAAAGCGGAAAACCTATTCCCCCACCACATATTGTTAAGCAAAAAATAATTTTATCCTACAAAAACAAATACCGCATCAATACGCTCATAGAAACCGGCACCTGTTACGGCGAAATGGTGGAAGCGCTAAGAAAAGATTTTCAAAAAATTATTTCAATAGAAATAAGTAAGGAACTTTTTAACTATTGTAAAGATCGCTTTAAAATCCTCTGATAATGTTACACTATATAATGGCGACAGCGGTTTATTATTACCGGATATTTTAAATAACCTGACCACGCCATGCATTTTTTGGCTCGACGGACATTATTCGGGTGATGAGACCGGGAAAGGTGAACTCAACACACCAATATTTAAGGAACTGAGGGCCATCCTTGAAACCAAGATGGATCACGTTATTTTAATTGACGACGCACGGCTTTTTGTAGGAAAAGAAGATTATCCTACTTTGCCCCAACTAAAAGAATTTGTAAATTCATACGATCCCAACTATGAGATAAATGTGGCGGATGATGCCATTAGGATTTTTAAAGGAAAATAAACGCCATATCGCTTAACAGGAATGACCCTTAAAGATAAAATAAAAAAACTCCCGATTGCGATCCCTGTATACGAATTCTTGCTTTCGCTTAAAAAAATTCCTGATTATTTCACAGACAAGATCTCCTTCATAACCAAGTTTCGACAATTTTCGTCAATGGATACTGATAAACGTTTCCAAATGCGATGGAAAGATCATTCGTCGATCATGTTTGAAAAAACAGAAAAAACAGAATTTGACCGTCATTACATATACCACACAGCCTGGGCCGCTCGTTGCCTTGCCCAAACTAAACCTGTGAAACATGTCGATATTTCTTCATCATTATTTTTTTCAGTCATCAGCTCTGCTTTTGTACCAATTGACTTTTATGATTACCGTCCGGCAGATGTTATCCTGAGTGATTTTTCCTCTAGATCTGCCGATCTGGTTAAATTGCAGTTTGCAGATAATTCCATTCCTTCGCTTTCCTGTATGCACACTGTTGAACACATTGGTCTTGGCAGGTATGGCGACGCGCTTGATCCAAACGGAGATCTAAAGGCCATTAGCGAATTACAAAGGGTACTTGCTGTTAATGGCGATCTTTTTTTTGTTGTTCCGGTTGGGAAACCGAGGATCATTTATAACGCTCATCGTATTTATTCCTTTGATCAAATAATAAGTTATTTTGATAAACTAAAACTCTTTAAATTTACACTTATACCCGAGCAGTTTTACGAAGGCGGACTTATGGACAATCCAACACAAGAAGTATTGGCCCGCCAAAAATACGCTTGCGGTTGCTTTTGGTTTAAAAAAGAATAAATTCTACTCATTGCAACAAAACAACATATGCGTTCTCATCAATTCGTGCGATAAGTATAGCGATTTATGGGATCCTTTCTTTCATTTTTTTGAAAAAAACTGGCCCGATTGTCCTTACCCTGTTTACCTGGCCACTAATTCTAAATTATATACCCGAAAAAATGTTACATCCATCTATTCAGGCAAACACGGTACATGGTCGGAAGAACTCAAAGAAATTCTAAATAAAATACCATGCGATCACCTTATTTATTTACAAGACGACTATCTGTTAACGCAAAAAGTGAATAATGAAAAGCTTGTCGGATTATTTACTAAGATGATAACCTTCCACGCGGATTATCTCCGTCTGTTTCCTTCACCGGGTCCGGATAAAGAATTTGAAAATGATGAAGAGATAGGACTTATTTCTAAAGATTCCGAATACCGTACCTCCCTTCAATGTGCAATTTGGAAAACGGCAGTTTTTAAAACGCTTCTAAATACTGAAGAAAATCCTTGGGAATTTGAAATGCGGTCGCCCAAGAGATCGCAAGATCTGCTTTTTTTAAGTGTGAAACCAAAGTCAAAAGGTAAAATACAAGATCATGTTTATCCAATAACTTACTTTTATCTTACAGCAGTGATACGAGGTAAATGGCGGAGAAAGGCCGCGAAGTTATGCGAACAGGAGGGCATAATGCTGAATCAAAACATCCGGAAAATTGAAACGGTTAGGGAAATGCTGTTTAGTGACATTTATGAAGCTGCTCCTTTATTTTTTAAAAAAACAATTGATTATATTCGTTATCGGATCTTAAAAGGATAAACAGGAAAACTATTTTATCAATGGAAACCATTCCAATATTCAACACTTATATACACCCTTCAGCCAAAGAGGCAATAAATAAATTGCTGGATTCAACCTTATTAAGCGAAGGTGTGATCGTAAAAGGATTTGAAGCACGGCTTGAAAAGTATCTCGGTCTTACCAACTGCGTAACTGTAAATTCCGGAACGTCCGCTCTTCACTTGGCGCTGGTATTGGCCGGCATAAAAGAAGGGGATGAAGTTATTTTGCCGGCGCAAACATTTGTTGCCACCGGTTTAGTGGTCCTTCAACAAAAAGCCATCCCCATATTTGCTGATATAGATCACGAAACGGGGAACATATCGGTTGAATCCATAAAGAATAAGATCACTTCTAAAACAAAAGCCATCATTCCGGTTCACTGGGGCGGTTATCCCTGCAATATGGATGAAATAAACGCTTTGGCGAAAGAGAAAAATATTTTGGTGATCGAAGACGCGGCTCATGCTCTTGGAGCTACATATAAAAATAAACCTATTGGGGCATTATCCGATTTTACCTGTTTTTCGTTCCAGGCCATTAAACATTTAACAACAGGCGATGGCGGTGCCATTTGCATTAAAAACAATTCTCTTTACCAAAACGCCTTTGTTCGAAGATGGTTTGGAATTGACCGCGCCAATTCATCTCCATCCGATCTTGGAGAACGGATCTATGATATTAGCGCCTTAGGTTATAAGTACCACATGAATAATTACGCTGCCGCTTTGGGTTTAGCAAATTTAAACGGGTATAAAGAAAGATTAGAAAAACGCATAACTCTTGCTAACGCTTATCGAACAGCCTTATCATCAGTAAAGGGTATTCAACTCTTTAATTATTCGAGTGACCGCCAAAGTTCGTATTGGCTCTTTGGATTTCATGTAGAAAAAAGAAATGATTTTATAAAAAGCCTGAAAGGTGCCGGGATAACCGCGTCGGTAATACATCAGCGAATTGACCGTAATTCGGTATTTGGCGGTATAAATAAAGAATTGGTTCAGCAGGCACGTTTTGATGAAACTCAAATACACATACCAATACACGATAATATTAGCGCCGAAAATTTTAACCATATCATCAATACCATAAAAAAAGGCTGGTAAGCATTTTGTGATGCAAAAATTAACAGTAAAAATCATACGGAAATTCCTCTCCTTCCTTTCGGGTCGGATCAATTATCAATACTTTTTTGAAGAACTATTTAAAATAAGTTATTTGGGTATGAATTTTGGGTACGGCGCATTGGTAGAAAAAAGTGGCGAAGTTTTTGCCATGAACTACATCAAAGGTAAGTTAAACGCCCGTGCCATTATTTTTGACGTGGGCGCCAATACCGGTGATTTTGCCGATGAAATACTAAAAACATTTAATAATAACTTAACTCTTCACTGTTTTGAACCTTCCCATAAAACCTTTGAGCAATTAACATCACGCATTAAAAATAGTGCGGTTCAGTTTCATAATTTAGGGATTGGTGATGTGAACGGCGAAAAAGATCTTTTTTCGCATTCCGAATTTTCGGGCCTTTCTTCCGTTTACGACCGACGGCTCGGTCATCATCAACTTGAGATGAAGAAAAGCGAAACCATTTTAATGATTACCATAGACGATTTTTGTAAAAAAAATCATATTACCCAAATAGATTTTTTGAAACTTGATATAGAAGGGCATGAACTTTCGGCTTTGCAAGGGGCTGGCGAGATGATAAAGAATGGGAACATTAAATTCATACAATTTGAATTTGGCGGCACTAACATAGATTCTCGCACCTATTTTCAGGATTTTTGGTATCTGCTTTACGAGAAATATCACATTTACCGAATTGTGAAGAACGGCTTACGGCCAGTTACCAAATACAACGAAGGGCTTGAGATCTTTATTACCATTAATTACCTGGCCGAATTGAAAGCGGGTTCATGAATTTCCTGTCAAAATTTAAGAGAAAAATAGAAAAATATACCTTATCTTTAAGGTCAATTTTTTAAGCACCCTGAACAAAAAAACAAATATTCTGATCTTAGGCGCAACAGGTTTTGTAGGGAAAAATATTTGTGAATACTTTAAGCAACATACTATTTCCTTTCACGCAACCTCAAGATCTTTAGGCACCGACCTTAGAATTATAAATGACACTGATAAATTATTCAAGGAACATCAGCCTGAATACGTGATCAATTGCGCGGCGCATGTTGGAAGTTTAAACTATGTTACAAAGGTGGCGGCCGAGGTAATGCTTGATAATAGCCGTATGATGCTTAATTTTTACGAATCACTCTCAAAATATTCTCCGCGATCTATCGTTATTAATCCTATTGCCAATTGCGCTTACCCCGCAAGTACAAATACCTTTACTGAAGATCAATGGCTCAATGGCGAGATCCACCGTTCTGTTCTGTCTTTTGGTTCCACACGCCGGCTTTTGTGGTGCCTTGGCGAAAGCTTTTATATGCAGCACGGTATAAAATCCATTTATCTTTTTGTTCCTAACATGTACGGACCTTTTGACAGTACTGATCCCAATAAGGCGCATGCTTTAAATGCCCTTATCAGCAAGTTTGTAAAGGCCGAAAAAGAAAATAAAAAAGAAATTGATGTGTGGGGTACCGGCATCGCTATACGCGAATGGCTTTACGCCTCAGATTTTGCCAAAGCGATTTCTTTGATCATCAATAAAAATATTCCATATGGTTTAGATGAACCGGTAAATATTGCACAGAATTTTGGCTTAAGTGTAAGGGAACTTGTTTCGGTTATTAATTCTAAATTCAACAACAA
>JBGASH010000042.1:0-1763 GCA_044229775.1 Bacteroidia bacterium | reverse complement strand
CCGACGGCGCACCTAAAAAGGTGATGGATGACCGCAAATTCAAAAAAGTTTTTCCGAATTTTAAATTCACCGAATTTGATGAAGGTATAAAAAACACCATAAACTATTACCAAAGCATTTATCCATATTGAAATGGCGCAAAATTCATTTGATAAATCACAACTAAGATCTTGCGGCGAAGATGTTTTTATAAGTCCTTCGGCCGAGATACGCCGTCCACAATTGGTAAGTGTTGGAAAACATGTAGCCATTGATTCGGGCGTTTACATTACTACTGAAGCAGTGATTGGAGATTATACACATTTATCGCCTTACATTACGGTGATAGGTGGTGCTAAAAGCAAATTAATTGTGGAAGATTTTGTGACAATTGCTGCCGGAACACGAATAATTGCCGGGAGTGATAAATTTATGGGCGATGGATTTACAAGTGTAACAGTTCCTGAAAAATACCGCGATGAAGTTGAATTTTCTACTATACATATAAAAAAATTTGCGGGTGTTGGAAGTAACGTTGTTATTATGCCCGGTGTTACCATTGCTGAAGGAAGCGTTATTGGCGCTTGCTCATTAGTTACTAAAGATACAGAACCGTGGACGGTTTATATGGGTATACCTGCGAAACCCGTTAAAGTACGTCCAAAAGAAAAAATGCTAAAATATGCGAAAGAACTAGGATATTGATCCGAAATATCCGTTAAACCCCGTTTGCTCTGGTTGGCTTTTCACACTTAAAGGCTATCGCTTCACCCAGATTATGGAAATTAAACGTTGCAGGTCTTACGGATTTTGTCGACATCGTACTAAATTATATTAAACTATTTTGAACCCTATACCCAATAAAAATTACCAGCAGTGTACCCGATGTGTGATGGATACAACGGATACCGAAATAACGTTTGATAAGAACGGCCATTGTAATCATTGCACTGATTTTCTTGAAAAAAAATCTCATTTAATGTATCAGGGGGCCGGTAGCGATAAAATACTAACACAGATCGTTGACGAGCTAAAAAATGCCGGAAAAAACAAAAAATACGATTGTATTCTTGGGATAAGTGGTGGGGCCGATAGTTGTTATACCGCCTACTTATGCAAACAACTTGGTTTGCGCGTTCTGCTGGTTCATGTAGATAATGCCTGGAATTCTAAAACAGCCGTAGAAAATATTGAAAATATTTCCAGAAAACTTGAGTTCGATCTTATATCTTATGTGTTGAATTGGGAAGAATTTAAAGACCTGCAATTGTCATTTTTAAAAGCTTCAGTCCCTGAATTGGAAACACCAACCGATATTGCCATACTTGGCGGACTTCACAGAACCGCCGCACAATATAACATCAAACATATTATAATGGGCGGAAATTATGTGACCGAAGGTATTCTTCCAAAAAGCTGGCATTACGATGCCAAAGATCTGAAGTATATGAAGGCCATTCATAAAAAGTTTGGCAAAGCAAAACTTACGCAATTTCCTACCTTTAGTTTTGCAGAGGAAGTATACTACAAATTCATAAAAGGAATAAAGATCGTTTATTTATTAAATCAAACCCCTTACTCAAAACCTGACGCTATTAAACTTCTGGAAGGTTTGGGCTGGCAATATTACGGACAAAAACACCACGAGTCATTTTATACAAGGATCGTTCAGTCTTATATTCTACCTGTTAAGTTCAATATTGACTATCGCAAACCTACCCTATCCGTTAAAATCTGTACCGGTTCTATTTCGAGAGACGAAGCCATAAAGATCATTGCCGAAA
>JBGASH010000327.1:0-2470 GCA_044229775.1 Bacteroidia bacterium | reverse complement strand
TGTAAAGATGTTTTGGGCCAATTTTCTCCAAGTAATTCTTCTGGTTCTTCACAAAAATATATTCTATCATTTTGGATAAAACAGATCCCGTGTTCAACGCAAACCCTGAGTAATCCACCATTACTGGATTTTAATTACGGGTCTATTTATGTTTTTTATGTTCCTTCTTCTTCAACGCCGGTTTTAATGCCAGCATCCGAAATAAAAAGGAGTCCTGTAATAGATGGGTGGCAGCGTATTGAGTATGCTTTTAATATTCCGGCTTCAACAACTTCCGGTTATATTAAGGTTAGTTTAAAAAACAGCAGTTCAAGCTTAAATACGCCTTCAAACCTGTATTTTGATGATATACGAATTCATCCATACAATTCTAATGTTAAAACATTTGTTTACAACCCGGTAAATCTCCGGCATGTGGCAGATCTCGATGAAAACAATTTCGCTACGTTCTACGAATATGATCACGAGGGTTCATTAACCCGTATCAAGAAGGAAACGGAACGCGGTATTATGACCATTAAGGAAAATAAAAACCATACTAAACTAAAACCGTAATATGATTTCGCAACTGTTCATTTTTTTTAATTTATTGAGCATTTTTTTTGCAGGACCGCCAGATGCATCTTTACAAAAAGCCAAAGAGGATTTTACAAAGATCAATAAGCTTTTCAAATCTCAAAATATATCCATGATGATGGTTTATAATTTTTATGAACTCCATGATACCTATACACCGGTTGAAACCCAAACCGGTTTATATTATAAAAAGGGAGATAAAGATTACAGCAAAATAATGAATATCGAAACTTTACACACCCCTGAATTAACGGTTGTGGCAGAAAATAATGATAAAATAATGTTGGTTACCGGACCAGTATCTGAGCGTGTTCCTATTTCGACCGATCTCGAAACGCTTTTAAAATTTTGCAAAGAAATAAATATTAGAGAGGTTCAGGGTGATGAGCGCATTTATGATTTAGGTTTTGATGAAGAGTCTGAAGGAGAGTTTAAAAAGATTCAGGTGGTTTTGAACACAAAAACAAATTATTTGACAAAACTGGTATTGTACTATAATAAAATAGATAAGATGCAGGATAATGGAGAAGCAACCACTATTTATCCTAAAGTTGAAATTGTTTATTGGAATTACAATAAAGTGGTTGTTAATGAAAGCAAAGTTCTATCCCAATCAACGTATATACAACCAATGGGAAGCAATAAATTTAAATGTAGTTCTGCGTTCTCTAACTACCAAATGTATAACCAAAAAATAAAATAACATATGAGATCTTTTTTCGGTTTATCGTCATATCTAAAACTGTTCTTGCTTTGCATTATATTTTCACAATCGATGCAGGCGGCGCGCGAACGCGTGAACGCACGAATAAAAGGTCCATACCTCACTGGCGCCAGTGTTAATGTTTACGATACTAAATTCAACGATCTGGCTGCGCAAATAGCAAATTTTAAAGAAGTAGCTCAAAAAACAACTGTTAGACTCGGTGTTAACAATTATAATACCACTTATCTCACCTATAGCGTTTCTGTGGCCTTTAAGGTTTATTATAAAACTTATAACATAAGCACCAAACTTTTTAGCTTGCCTTTAACCAAAACATTTACCTTAAGTATTAGCAATAACGCCAGTACCAATTCAACGGCTTATACCGATCTGGCTTCATATACCTTTGACGGAGGGTATCAGGTAACTACCGTAATTGAAAATGTATACAATCATCTTACTTCAAGTTATGTCAGTTCTACGGCGGCTAACATTTATGCTGAAACCGAATTAGAAGCAGAGCGATATTATGATCTGGATTATGTTAATATTCCTTTTATTACTCCGTCCAATAACACCCTTACTGTTGAATACATTTCGGCTTCGGATGAAATTGAGTTGAGATGGAATGGTATCACCGGGGCTGAAGAATTTGATGTGGAATGGACCTGGGTTACTGATAAAATTGTATCTGGTTTTACCCCCGATATCGACTTTAGAAATAATTCTACAAGGATTAGAACTACCGAGCATAAATACAGGGTTACAAACGTTTTTGATAAAGGAAAAGTTTTTTTTAGGGTACGTGGTGTAGGCAAATACGTTACTCTCGTTTCTAACGTCTATTCTGTGGCGGGAGATATTTATACACCATGGACCTGGCCCGATCTTACTTCGATGCCTGGTACACTTACGAAAGGAGTATATAGTGCGACCAATAACCCAACCGTTCCAGATTATTACGATATTACATCGAATAGTAAATGGCATCAATCTATAAAGAATTGGCAGTACTCCGGAAGCTATGCGGAAGAAGGTAAAAAAAAGGAAGTTATATCCTACTTTGATGGAAGTTCACGCAATCGTCAAACAGTTACTAAAAATAATTCCGATAATACTGCCATAGTCGCAGAAACTTATTACGATTATCAGGGCAGGCCAGCGGTTCAGTCACTTCCCGTACCTGCC
>JBGASH010000326.1:0-2479 GCA_044229775.1 Bacteroidia bacterium | reverse complement strand
GCGTTTAATGGCAAATAAAGCTTCTTTGTTTCGGGCCCAGCTGCGACGAGCGATCCCATTATTCACATCCCAAAAAAGCATTTGTCGTAACTTACGGTCGGAATCACTGCTACCATCCAATACTAATCCAAAACCGCCGTTAATTACTTCGCCCCAGCCAACGCCACCGCCATTATGCAAACTCACCCAGGTGGCACCGCGAAAAGCGTCGCCCACAAAATTTTGTACTGCCATGTCGGCTGTAAACTTAGAGCCATCATATATATTACTGGTTTCGCGGTAAGGCGAATCGGTACCACTAACGTCGTGATGATCGCGGCCAAGTACTACGGGGGCTGTGATCTTACCATCCGCTATGGCTTTGTTCATGGCTGCCGCAATTTTTATTCGGGCCTCGCTATCAGCATAAAGAATACGCGCCTGTGAACCCACCACTAAATTATTTTTCATGGCATCGCGTATCCAGGTAATGTTGTCGCTTAATTGTTGTTTAATTTCCTCGGGCGCCGTTTGATGCATTTCCTGCAAAACGCTAAGCGCGATCTCGTCGGTGCGTTTAAGATCGCTGGCATCGGCGCTTGTGCAAACCCACCTAAAAGGACCAAAGCCATAATCAAAACACATAGGCCCTAATATATCCTGAACATAACTGTTATAAATAAAATCACCGCTAGGTTTTACAATTTTTGCGCCGGCGCGACTCGCTTCCAATAAAAAGGCATTGCCGTAATCAAAAAAGTACATTCCAGTTTGATGAAGTGTATTAATAGCATTGGCATGACGAACCAAAGTGTCTTGTACTTCTTTTTTAAAACGTGCAGGATCTTCGGCCATCATTTTATTGCTTTCTTCCAATGAAAATCCGACGGGATAATAACCGCCGGCCCATGGGTTATGCAAAGAGGTTTGATCCGTACCAATATCTACTTTAAGATTTTCTTTTACTAAACGCTCCCACAGATCTACCACATTTCCCTGATAGGCTAACGAAACCGCTTCTTTGTTTTTTTGCGCGTTTGTAACTCTTAAGATCAATTTATCAAGATCCTCAAAAACTTCATCCACCCAACCTTGTGAGTGCCGCGTTTTAATGGCTTTAGGATTTATTTCGGCCGTAACCGAAACCAAACCGGCAATTTTTGCGGCTTTGGGTTGCGCACCGCTCATCCCGCCTAAACCGGCGGTCACAAAAAGTTTACCCCGTCCGACTGGATGGTCATCCGGGCGGGCTTTACGATCTTCTTCTGTTTTTGCAATTTTTCTGGCAGCATTCATCACGGTAATGGTAGTGCCGTGAACAATCCCCTGCGGACCAATATACATAAAGCTTCCGGCGGTCATTTGTCCGTACTGTGTAACACCTAAAGCATTGAACTTTTCCCAATCATCGGGTTTGCTATAGTTAGGTATCATCATACCGTTAGTAATCACTACTCGCGGCGCGTGTTTATGTGATGGGAATAGTCCAGCCGGATGACCGCTATTTAACACCAATGTTTGTTCATCGGTCATAACCGCCAGGTATTGTATGGTCAGTAAATATTGCGCCCAATTTTGAAACACCGCTCCGTTGCCGCCGTATGTGATCAATTCGTGAGGATGTTGTGCTACGGCATGATCCAAATTATTACTGAGCATATGCATAATGGCTGCTGCTTGTAAGCTTTGATGCGGATAATCTTTTATAGGTCGCGCAAAAATTTTGTAATCGGGCCGGAAACGGTACATGTAAATGCGACCATAACTTTTTAGTTCGTTCGAAAATTCTTTAACTAAAACAGCGTGATGTTTGGGATCAAAATAACGAAGGGCATTACGGAGTGCCAGTTTTTTTTCTTCGGCATTTAAAATGGCTTTTCTTTTTGGAGCGTGGTTAATGGTGGCGTCGTATTCTTTTGACGGTGGAAGGTCGTTAGGAATGCCTTGTAAAATATGCTCTCGAAATTGTTTTAGATCCATAGTTATTTCCAAATTTAACTATTTTTTTTACCTTGTGTCTTATTAAAACATTATCCGATTATTCTTTTTTCGGACCTTTTTTCTTATCAAAGTTCCCGGTTTTGGGATCATAACCATAAGGGCAATGTTTACAGCCATTTTTACAGCAATATCCCCGTTTTAAGAGGTATTTTTCAGTGAAAATAATATAGCCCTCCGTGCTCAGGTAATAATCGTCGGGATCGAGGGGTTTATTAAACATAAGCAAAAATACAATTCCCTTCTGTTATTGGGAAAAGATTTGTTAATTTGCATTGCAAAATGAACACTTTTCTTAGAAAGATCTTCCTTTCGATCTTGATCGTTTTTGTGATAAACGCCGTTTATTCGCAAGAGGATAGCATTAGAAAGAAAGAAATTCTGTTCACCACACATAAAGATTCCACCCTTGATTTTACAGGTACCCGAATTGTTGATAAGGATGAGCAAACAGAGCAATCCAAGGTTGTGATAGGCGGATATGTAAGTACTTATTACGCTC
>JBGASH010000325.1:0-2495 GCA_044229775.1 Bacteroidia bacterium | reverse complement strand
TACTTTGGCGGAAGCCGTATACATCAGTATTGTATCCTTTGGTTTTCCCATTGATGATATTTATGCAATTAACTGCGCCAATTTGTTTAGCTTCTTGGTCCACCTCATCCAGCAATGCTATAACTTCTTCCTTATAAGGAACGGTTACATTTAATCCGCTAAGATCTTTTCGTGCTTCCACTAATTCAGGAAATTCGTCAATGCTTTTTAATTCGAAATTCTCGTACGAATTGCTTTTGAGGTCCAGCTCAAGAAATTTTTTTTCGAAATAAGACCTGGAGAATGAATGTGGAAGTGATCTTCCTATGAGTCCAAAGCGCATATGGAAGTTATTTTACTTTTAATTTCTCTATCTGCAAAATTTCCTTGGTATAATCATTATACACGAAAACAATGAGATGCGAATTATTCAAATTCCCGCATTTTGTAATTTTTACAGAGTTGATCTGTTTGGTGATGGTATCGTTTGCAGGAATTGGTCCTGCTTTTAGCAATTTTCCCCAAGAACCGTTTAAGGAATCCCTTAAAACATTATTGAAAACATAACAGGTATCTTCATCCGAGTTCTTTATGCAAGCACCTGAAGGCGGAGAATAATCTTGCTGATGACCCTTTATATTATCTTCGGTTAACACAAAACAAATTTTAACATCCTCTTGTTGTGAAGCTAAAAAAGTAGTTTTCACTTTCACCGTTAAAAGCATAGAATCGGTTTTGAACCACGATGTAATGTCTAATTTGGCGCTTTGCGGTTGATACAAATTGGATGCCACAAGCGTTTGCCATGAATTATAATTTTGGGCAAAAGGACTTGTACGGTTGATCATTCCCTTAGGTAAACCTGCTGCCGATATTCCAAAATAAGTATCCCAGACCGTTCCCGCCGGAGTTCTGAAATCATCAACATAAGTGGGCGGTGAAGGTGCCGCGAACGGTCCGGCGTGAACAGCTATTATTATTACACTGTCTTTATGTAGCAAGGCCAACATCTCTGCCTTTTCTTTTGAGCGTGGACTATTACCGCAGGTGTGGCCGGTATAATCTTCAATAAGAATTTTCCGGATAGAGCTGGTTAAAGTATTAGAATTAACTACTGGAGTAGGTGCTGTAACCGTTGGATTTGAATTTTGATTTTGATCGGATTGCGACTTTTTTTCTTTTTTACATGCTACAAGTGCCACTACTACTAATATGAAAATGGTGGCGCGTTTCATTTTGAAAATTATTTCAACTTAATTTTTTCGGCCTGCAGTACCTCTTTGGTAACATCATCATAAACAAATGCCACAAGGTTCACGTTTTTTGTATTGGCGCAAGTTACCTTACAACAAGTAGTTTTTTTAGTAATGGTATCATTTACGGCAATGGGCTTGGCTTTTAACAATTCACCCCAAGATGAGTTAACTGATCCTCTTAGCAAATTATTGAAAACATAATTCGTTACTTCATCCCCAATAACGATTGCCCATGATGGCGGATTATAATCGGTTTGGTGGCCGGGTATACTGTCTTCAGTTATTGCCAATACCAACTTAATATCATTTGCAAAAGCCGATTTAAACGTGGCTTTAACATCCACATTTAAAAGCAAAGCGCTTACATCAAAATACGTTGTAATATCCATTTTCACGGTTTGTGGTTTATGAAGATTGGTTTTTACTAAACCATCCCACGACTGCCACGCTTGAACGTAAGGCTGAGTTCTGTTGATCATCCCTTTTGGTAAACCTGCAGCGGAAGGGCCAAAATAGGTATCCCAATCGGTTCCGGCATCTGTTCTAAAATCATCGGGGTATTCAGGTAATTTTGGTGGAGCAAATTGCGTTCCGGCATGCACTGCCATTCCAACAACGCTGTCTTTATATTGTAATTCCAATGCCTCGAGTTTCTCGGCAGCACGCGGACAATTACCACAACGGTGACCGGTATAATCTTCCACTAATATTTTTCTGAATCCACTGGTGGCGGTATTGGTTTTTACAACTGGGGCGCTCAAAGTACAATTACTGATGGCACCGGGGTTTTGATTAGGTTGTTTCACTTTATCGCAAGCGATAAAGAACATTATGGCCAAAATAAAAACTACAACTTTTTTCATGTTATAAGTTTATAATCAAATATACTAAAAACTACTGGTAATTGAAAGTGTTACCCCGTTAGAAGCCGGAACAACCCTACAAACCCCTCCTACACAAAATATACCGGCACTTTGTTTACCATATCCAAGTGTTATACGATGCGGACCATTATTATAACCCGCATTAACCAAATAATAATGTATTTGCAAAGCAGGATTAGGATTACCATAATTATACTGATCGAATACAGCGAGGAAAAAATGTCCGGTTGGCGACCATTCCACTAAGCCGGTTGCCCAATTTCCTTTAGCGATCAAATTAGAATTAGTTTCAACATGTTGATCAGGCGTAAACAATCCTTGAAATTCGAAGCGAATAGAACTACCCGATTTGTACTTGTAAGTGAGATCAACAACA
>JBGASH010000324.1:0-2506 GCA_044229775.1 Bacteroidia bacterium | reverse complement strand
AGAAAAGGTTCCTGAAATAAACCAGATCACCACTTTTATCACCCACAACACTATAAAACTAAAGTATCCGGTTAAAAAAGGTCGAGCAAACGAGAGCCAATGGCCGCTTTCGGGAATAGATTCGAAGTTCAGCATGCCATTGAGCCATTTGCTTAGCACATCGGCCAGGGCGGCTAATCCTAAAAGCGTTAGCAACCACGAAATGACCCAAATAATAAGCGGATAAAATAAAAAGGGCCATAAGCCCTTATCAAAGATCAAAGAAAAAGCCTTAAAACAGTTTCCTATAGCAGTGAAAAAGCTTGAAAGGAATTTCATTTTTTTTATTTTTATTGAGAGTTCATACTCCATTCCACCCTCGTCACGCTTAAGCGTGACACTCCCGCCAGCGGGAGACATTTCCCCCCGGGATTAAGTCAAACTTTTTAGAGCCTGTTCTTCAGTGTCAAATATTTTGAAAAGGGTATTCAATTTGGTTATCAATAACAATTCGTTTATTTTTTTATTCATGTTATATATAACGGTATCGCCACCACTCTTGCGGGCTTTGGTAAGCAATTGAATAAGCGTGTTGAGTCCACTACTGTTCATGTATTTGAGGTCGGCCATATTAATGGCAAATTTGTTCTTGTTGCTCAATAATAATTCATCAATTTTTACAAGCAGGTCGTTCGCCTGATTTTTTTCGATGAGTTCGCCTTTTAGCGTTACAATAACGTAAGCGGGCTGTTCGGATATGGTAAAGTCGAAGATCATGGTTTTATTTTTTATAGTTTTCGCACTTGCCTTTTTCTTTTAAGTGGCGGCATTTTGCAAAAAAGTTGAGTGAATGATGGAAGATATCAAAATGAAGGATGTCCTCGGTCATTTTTTGAATTTGCATAATGCGCGGGTCGCAAAATTCAAACACTTTTTCACAATCGCTGCAAATTAAATGATCGTGTTGTTTGTATTTATAGGCTTTCTCGAATTGGGCCAGATTTTTTCCGAACTGATGTTTTACCACAAGGCCGGCATCTAAAAGCAGTTCTATGTTGTTATACAAAGTAGCGCGACTTACACGGTACTTTTTATTTTTCATCATTAAGTACAGCCCCTCAATATCAAAATGCCCCGCGTGCGAATATATTTCGTTTAAAATAGCAAAGCGCTCGGCCGTTTTACGGTGCCCGCGCTTTTCAAGATATTCGGTTAAGATAGTATTTACCGCTTCTTTTGTTTCTTCTGTCATTCTTATTTGCCATCAGGTGCTTTTGCCACACCTACTTTCATAACTTCTACATCAAAAACGAGCCAGGCGTTTGGCGGAATAGCTGGAGGATATCCCATTTCGCCATAACCTAAACTTGGCGGAACCACCAAACGGGCTTTACCACCTTCGTTCAACAACATTACGCCTTCATCCATACCTTTTACCAATTGTCCAACCCCAATAGGCATATCTATGGTTTGTTTGCTATCGTAAGTAGAAAAGAATTTTTGTCCGTCTAAAAACATACCGGTGCAATGAAAAGAAACGTTATCGCCAGTATTTGGTTTAGGGCCTGTTCCTTGTCTTTCTACAATGATCTTTAAACCCGAGCCTGTGGTTTGTGCATTACCGTATTTTTCTTTTAAAATAGCTTCCATTGCTGCTTTTTCGGCCTTAGCCTTTGCTTCGGCCTTAGCTGCAAAACCCGTACGCTCGGTCTCAAATATTTTAGCGGCGTCAAATTTTTCGGCATCATCGCCTTTTCTCAAGATCAATAAATGGCGGATAGAATCGCCCTGTGCAATTTTATCAACCACATCTTGTCCCTGAACAACGTGTCCGAAAATAGCATGCTTGCCATCTAACCATGGTGTTGGTACGTGTGTAATAAAGAATTGACTGCCGTTGGTAGCAGGACCAGCGTTTGCCATTGATAATATCCCGGGTGTTGAATGTTTTAAAGAGGTATCGATCTCGTCAGGAAATTTGTAACCCGGATCGCCGGTACCGGTTCCTAATGGACAACCACCCTGGATCATAAATTTAGCGATAACGCGGTGAAATTTATTACCGTCGTAATAAGGTACACCTTCGCCTTTGGCGGTGTTTTTAATTTTTCCTTCTGCCAAACCCACAAAGTTAGCCACCGTCATAGGTGTTTTTTTTGATTCGAGAAAGCAATATATATTTCCTTGCGAAGTTTCGAACTTGGCATAAAGCCCATCGGGCTGATTCTTTAAAAATTCTTTGTCCATTTTACTGAGTTTAGCTTTTTTTTCTTTTTTCTGAGAGATAGCCGCGGTACTTACTAATACCAGGGTTGCCATCATTATCATTACTTTCTTCATGTTTGTATGTTTAATACGTTAGTTCCTGCAAGTATTGCGCCAAAATTTATTTCGCGGCACCTTCTTTAATATCAACGATCTCAACCGTAAATATTAAAGTAGCGTATGGCGGAATACCCTGATTTCCTTGAGGACCATAAGCCAGATTAGAAGGAATGATCAGTTTTGCTTTTCCGCCTTTACCCAT
>JBGASH010000041.1:0-20602 GCA_044229775.1 Bacteroidia bacterium | reverse complement strand
GGGGTGTACTTTATTCAGAACCATCTGAAGACATTACAGCGGCCGTAAAAAAGAAACTGGATTCAATGCCGGCGGCAAATATTCCGGGTGTAAATAACGGAACCAACAATACACAAAAAAATAATACGCCTCCAAAAACCAATAACCCACCAAATAAAGGCGGGAAATAATTTATTCATAATAACTAAAAGCTGTCTATTTAAGACAGCTTTTTTTATTTAACCACATACTTGAAAAAGAAATTCATATTTGGTATTGTTGCATTTGTTCTGGCTATTGCCTGCTCGCAAAAAAAAGAAAACGTTACCATACCTGATAATGTTTTGAATAAAGAAAAATTCAGCGATCTTATTTGCGATCTTACCCTTGCCGAAACAGCCGCCAACATTAATATTAAAAAAAGTGACGGACAAAAATTCGATTCCATCTATGCCTTCAATCCATTAATAGAAAACAATGTGAGCAGAAGCGATTTCGATACCACTTTGTATTTTTACTGCCACCACCCCAATCTCTTCAAAGAAGTTTACGAATTGTGTTTCGAAAAACTAAGCAAGATGCAGGACTCACGAAAAAAAGATAAAAAGCCTCTGAAAGATTCCGTTAAATAAATTATTCTTTCACTACTTTCAAGGTAGCTGTTGCGCTTCCTGAGTACACTTTTATAAAATACATTCCCGAAGCACATTTTGTTCCTGAAGCACCCGTGCCATTCCAATTAATGAGGTTGGCGCCCTTATTGAAGTGTTTAGCTTGATCAAATACTTGTCGGCCGGTTATATCAAAAATTTTAATGCTCCCTTTTTCATCTGTTACGGCGTTAACCATAATGTTTATCTCATCATTAAATGGATTAGGATAGCAAGAAACTTCCATTTTGTTTTCGTTTAGCTGAGTCATCTCTTGCTGGCCAGTTACATTATATGGAATATATACCAACCAACCGCTTTGAGGTGGCAAGGTAAAACTGGTAAGAGAACTGGTGCCATAATACAACGAATCCTTTCCATTTACAATGGCATGATAACTTAACGTTCCGGTGTTGGTAGATAACGAAACGCTCCATGGCTTAAATCTATTACGATTCACAAATACCTGAACGCCGTTTCCATATTGCACTTTTACCTGCGACAAAAAATTAGGACTACTTATAGAATCGAAATTGGTGGGATGCGTATTGATGTATTGTGAAGACGTTAACATGGAACCGTTATCATTATACAAAATAGATGTAGCACACTGATTATAATAATACTTTTGAACTTTAAACGTATGCTGATACTCCAATTGCGCGATTTGAATAACATTTTTCGAAGATCCAAAACGTGGAATAAAGGCACAATTACCATATGCCAGTTCGGTTGCCATGTAAATTAAAGTCGTGTCTTTACCGGCGTAAAAGAAAGAAGGCTGTCCGGTGGACGGATCCGAAAAAAAACGTTCATAATATCCAACACCATGCATAGGGGTTTGAACATGCATTTTG
The DNA here is from genome assembly GCA_044229775.1 of Bacteroidia bacterium. Classification (GTDB taxonomy): domain Bacteria; phylum Bacteroidota; class Bacteroidia; order B-17B0; family Aurantibacillaceae; genus JAHEYG01. The sequence continues at coordinate 19,116 of JBGASH010000041.1, read as the reverse complement.
TTTAATTTAAAATCCACCAGTAAAGGTAATCTTACACCTTGATAATATCCGCCATAACCATTACTGAAACCGGTTTCGATCTCTGCTTCAAAATCATCATAATATCCGGTATACATGTAATGAAAACGTCCCTCACCCGAAATTAATGCGTTGCCCCCATGAGCTGTCCTCAAAAGTGGTCCCGCGGCACGGCTGTTTTTTATTACTTCCGTGTATTTTCCGGCGCCGCTTACCGAAGCATCATAATCTACACCGTAAAAAGGATTAGCTGCCGAATGCACATCCAAGTAAGCCCCATCTGTGTTAAAAGTTGAATGTATTTGTGGTGAAATATTATTTATATATTTATTAATCTTGGTATTCTTTAATAAATACATGGTATCGCCAAGATAATTAGGAGTACCACCGGCATAACCACCTCCTGAACTCAGCGCCACATCCGTAAATGTAAAACTTACAGGTGCCGATTTTGAATAATCCCAATAATTTTCGTGTAAAGTAAATTTATAACCCCACTTATGGCAACTATCGGCCAACTGCTTTAACTTGGCATTTCCACCGTAGCCCGCGTAAGCCGGCAACACATCCGGATAACCAATATCATATCCTTTATTTTGCCATTGATGATCAATGAACCAAAGATTCCTTACACCTTTTTTATACATCCTTGACATAATGGTGTCGCCTACCATTGTAAAACTCCACGGGCAACAATTGGTCCATTGATCATAAACTATCCGATTAGCAGAAGAATCGGCATTTGGAGAAATTGGATTGATTAGGTTAGGCAATGTTTCGGTAAGATCTTTTGAAACGGTAAAATAAATTCTTTCCGAAAGTAAATTATATACGCCGTTCGACTTAGGACTATACGTCACAAATTGCGCGTAATAAGCAGATGACGAATTATAGTTTCCGCCCGATGGTGTGAATTGCGAAGCGTTAGAAGTTTCCCAATCTGTGAAGGTTGAAACATAATACGATCCTGTTTTTGCAATATTTGATCCTAAATAATATGGTACGGGAATTAATTTGACATTAGTCATACCTTCCGAACGATCCAAATTAAAACCCGCGCATTTGGCTTCAGAAGAAGTGGCTACCAACACCAATGTCTTTCCCTCTATATGGAATTTATAAGTGTAGTTAAGCGAATCTTTATTTGCTCCTAATAAATATTTCATTTTCCAATTTGCAATTAAGGTATCTGCGTTTGTGTTTATACTTGTGAGCGTATAATTTACGTTTGAATTCCAGCCCAAAATGTTTGTGTTATTTGAGGTAACGTGTAAGATTGGACTTGAATAATATGACGGCCAAAAATTCGTAGAACCCTTTTCCATTTTTAAAGCCAATAAAGTTCCTCCCTTGTTAGTATAATAGGCATAAGAGATTGTATCGGCACTATAACAATTAAAACGGTAGCAACTGTTGGCAGCATCCCAAATTATTGAGGGGTTAACATACACGCCCTTGGTGGTTGGCTTTACAGAGGTAGGCGGTACATAACAGCTCTGTGCCAACGTACTATTTACTGCACCCCAAATTATTATAAATAATACTACAATTTTAGTGTATACTATTTGTGTTTTCATGATAGTTATTATTAGCTATAAGCAATTTAGCTCCGAAAAAGCGTTTTAAAAAGTAATTTATCCCAAATGTCATTGACCAGTGCTGAAATGTAACCCACCTATTATTTCCTTACCTAACTTTGCCTAAACCCGTTTTGAATATTTTTTTTATACATTTATAGTTTATGCGTAGTTCCACTATAAGATCCCTGGTCATTCAACTGATCGTTGTCGTTTTTTTTAGTTTGAAAGCGGTAGCTCAAAATACAAAACTGGATTCGATGCTCACCATTTTAAAAGCAGCGGTCCAGGATACCAATCGTGTTAAAACACTTTATAGGACCGCCAGGGTTTATTTAGAGAACAGTCAATACGCCGAAGGTTTAAAGTATTCGGAAGAAGCCCGCGATCTTTCCGAAAAACTAAATTTCGTTCAAGGTAAAATTCTTTCCTATAATTTTATAGGCATGGCTATGCGCGAAAGAGGCGATTTTAGCAAAGCCATTGAAAATTACCAACACTCTTTAAAAATTAGTATTGACCGAAATGACAAAGGCGGTATGGCCGCTGCCTATAGTAATATTGGCGTGGTGTACGGCATACGCGGTAATTACGAATTGGCTAAAGACTATTTTATGAAGGCCATAAAATACGAAACAGAAACGGGTGATAAACTGGGTATTGCCGACGCCTATAACAACTTGGCGGTAGTTCATCGTATGCTCAATAATTTCGATCTGGCCATCACCACTTACATTACCTCTTTTAAATTGTATTCGGAATTAGGTAACAAAAAAGGTATTGGCAGCACTTACAACAACATGGCTAATATCTATTTTGCCAAAGGCGATTATAAAAAATCTTTGGAAGCGCACCAAAAATCTTACGAGATAAATAAAGAATTAGGTAACGAAGAAGATATTGCCGTTAATCTTGGAAGCATTGCACGCGATCAATTTAAATTGGGCAATATAAAAGAAGGCGAAAAGCTTTATAACGAAGCATTGGTGCTGTCTAAAAAAATAGGTGGAGCTTTTTTAATAAAAAATATTTACGAAAATCTGGCCGAAGTTAATTTTGAAACAAAAGATTATAAAAAGGCGTATGAATTTCAAAAATTATACTCCAAAATGAGCGATTCGCTTTATAACGAGAATTCGAGCCGACAAATTGCAGAAATGACTGCGCGTTTTGAAGATGAGAAAAAAACACACGATCTGGAATTAAAAGAATCGGAACTGAAAGAACAAAAGACCGATGCCGAAAAGAAAGACCTTCAACGTAATTCTGTTATAGCCGGCACCATTTTATTGGTAATATTGGGGTTTTTCATTTTCAGGAGTTACCGCCAAAAACAAAAAGCCAATCTAGAAAAAATAAAAAAAGAAAAAGTACAGGCCGAACTTACCTTGTTGAAAAATCAAATAAGTCCCCACGTAATGTTCAATTCTTTGAACACCATTTATTTTCAGGTTGATGAGAACAAAGAGGCCGCTAAAGAAATGATCCTAAAGTTTGCCGATCTGTTGCGTTATCAGTTATACGAATGCGATGTGGAATTTATAGAAATAGATAAAGAAATAAGTTATCTCAAAAAATTTGTCGAGATCCAACAGTTACGAAAATCGGGTCGATGTAAAATTACTTTTGATATAGCCGAAGAGGTGACCGATTTTAAGATAGCGCCGCTTTTAATGATCCCGCTGGTGGAAAATGCTTTTAAATACCTAACGAATAGAAAAGATACGGAAAACTTCGTTTATATCAGTCTTACCAAAGATCGCAATCAAATGTGTTTTGTTATTGAAAACACAACAGCCGACATCCCAAAAGAAAAAAAAGAAAGCGGGGGCATTGGCATTAGTAATTTAAAGAGTCGTTTAAGCTTAATTTACCCTAAAAAGCACGAGTTGCTTATTAATAAAGAAAATAATATCTTTAAGGTAAAGCTTACGATCGATGTCGGATAAATTAAAAGCCATTGTGGTTGATGATGAGCCTTTCGCCGTGAAAGGATTGGTCAATTACATTAACGAAGTTAAATTTATTGAGCTGGTTGGTACTTTCGAAAATGCTATGGATGCCGGTGAAGCACTGGGCAAACAACAGGTTGACCTCATGTTCCTCGACATTCAAATGCCGGAACTTACCGGTATCGACTTTTTAAAATCACTCAAAACAAAGCCCCTTACTGTTTTTACAAGCGCTTATCCCGAATATGCTTTAGAAGGATACGAATTGGACGTAATAGACTATTTGGTAAAACCCATTTCGGCTGAACGGTTTTTAAAAGCTTGTCAGAAAGCTAAAGAATATTACGAATTACAGCTTAGTAAAAAATCAACCACTAACAGTGAAGATTCCTTTTTTATTAAATGTGATAAAAAGATAGAGAAGGTTTTATATGATGATATCCTTTATGTGGAGGCCCTTCATAATTACGTAGCCGTTTATACGCATAGTAACAGACTGGTGACCTATCTTACTTTAAAAAATATTGAAGAGCGTTTGCCGAAAGATAGATTCATTAAAGTACAAAAATCCTTCATTGTTTCTTTTTCGAAAGTAAAAGGTATTGAAGATGGGAATGTAATTGTAGAGTCTCAGAAAAAAATTCCCATCAGTCGTACTAATCGCGAAGAGATCACTAAGGCTATTCTCGGGAATAATTTATTGAAAAGGTAGATTAATCACTGAATATAACTCAACTTCATCATATTAGTTCTTCCCTTCTCTTTCATTGGCATACTGGCAATATTTACCACCAGGTCGTCTACTTCTACTAATCCTTTTGCTTTAATGAAATCTTTGAGGTCGGAAATGGTTTGATCGGTGCTTTCGTATCTATCATAAGCGTAACCTCGTACGCCCCAAACTAAACTTAAAGAAGTAAGCAAAGTTAAATTATCGGTAAAAATAAAAATGTTGGCCTTAGGGCGATGGCTTGCTAATTTAAAGGCCGTATACCCGCTATTGGTCATACTAATAATGGCCGCCACCCCGGCATGGTGTGCCAACGCGCAGGCGTTATAACAAATGCTATCGGTAATGTATGTTTGTGTTTTTAAAGTGGGTAAGTGCTCACGATAATAAATAGTGCTTTCATTTGTCTCTACCTGCACAATAATGCGGCGCATCATTTCAATTACTTTAGCCGGATATTTTCCTACCGAGGTTTCGGCGCTCAACATTACCGCATCGGCACCATCCATCACCGCATTGGCCACGTCATTCACTTCGGCACGTGTTGGTGTAAAACTGGTGATCATACTTTCCATCATTTGAGTAGCAATGATAACCGGTTTAGAAGCGGCGATGCATTTACGCACCATCATTTTTTGCAATAACGGCACTTGTTCCATTGGTAATTCAACACCCAGATCTCCACGAGCCACCATGATACCATCCGTCATGTCAATGATCTGATCAATTTCTTTTATGGCTTCGGGTTTTTCTATTTTCGCTATTACCCGCGATTTCTTTCCTTTTGCAAAAATAATATCTTTAAGGTCGGCTATATCCGTTACCGAACGCACAAATGACAATCCTATCCAGTCAAAATCCAACTCGAGTGCCACATCCAGATCACGCAGATCTTTTGGTGTTAAACATGGTAAAGATATTTTGGTGTTGGGAAGATTAACCCCTTTTTTAGAAGAAAGATCCCCTCCTATCACCACTTCGCACTTTACTTCATCCTTTCCGTTTGTATCCAAAACTTTCAAAAATAATTTTCCATCGTCTATCAAAACAGTTTCACCTTTTTTCACGTCTTTAGGAAACTGGGGATAAGTAATATAAACCCTTGATGCATCGCCTTCACACTCGGTGGTAGTAATAACGATCTCTTTTCCTGGAACAAGGGTTACTTTCTTATCTTTAATAACGCCAATGCGCAATTTAGGCCCTTGAAGGTCGCCAAGAATTCCCACATGGTGCTTTAATTTTTTGTTGAGCGTACGAATGTTACTAACCGTTTGCCTCACCGCGTCGTAATCGCCATGTGAAAAATTGATGCGACAAATATCAAGACCCTCTAAAAAAAGCTGCTCCAGTACATTAATATCTTCGGTAGCCGGGCCCATAGTGGCTACAATTTTGGTTTTATTGAAGGTAGTTTTCATAATACTTCACTAATTTACTAAATAGATCGGTACAATAATTTAACTTTGCAATAATAATTTTGTTGCCTGTATGCCAAGTAAATTAGAGAAATTTGCCGAGTTTGATACCTTTAAAAACTGCTTTACCCTCCATTTTGAGCACATTGAAAAAGGACTTGCTTTAAAGGGCCATTGGCATGATGAATATTTTAAGAATGCCCACGATATTGTATTAGAATTGGGCTGTGGCAAAGGGGAATATACTATCGGACTGGCACAAAACAATTTACTAAAGAACTTTATTGGGGTTGACATAAAAGGCAATCGTATTTGGAGCGGAGCCAAAGAAGCACTGGAAAAGAACATGAAAAATGTAGGATTCTTACGTACAAGGATCGACTTCATAGAATATTGTTTCGGACCGGGCGAGATCAGTGAAATATGGATCACTTTTCCCGATCCACAACCTCAAAAAACCCGGGCCCGTAAGCGCTTAACCCATTTAATGTTCCTTAACCGGTATCGCAAATTCTTAAAGCCAGGCGGGCTTGTTCATTTAAAAACCGACAGTACTTCCTTTTACGAATATACACTGGAGGTTATAAAAGAAAATAATTTGTCTTTATTGTTTGCTACCGATGACCTATATTTGAATTGTCCTGAAGGCCGCAACGAACTGACAGAAATTAAGACCCATTACGAAAAATTATTTACCTCTAAAGGCGAAAAAATTAAATATTGTTGTTTTAAATTAAACTAAATGGAAGTAAAAACAAAGAAACTCCCGCACCGAAAACATTTTTATTCGGCGATCTTTAAAAGTCTCATTGTGGCATTTCTGGTGTTGGTTATATCACTTACTATTGGCATATTAGGCTATTCGTATTTTTTTGGATTGGGATTTTTTGATTCTCTCCTTAATGCGAGTATGATCTTAGGAGGTATGGGGCCGGTGGATGTGGCTAAGACCGATGGCGCAAAATTATTCGCATCGATTTACGCATTGTACAGCGGCGTGGCATTGTTATCGAGCCTTGCGGTTGTTTCAGGGCCAATTGTTCACCGCTTTTTACATAAATTTCGCCTGGATGTGGAGGAATAATAATTGCCTAAAGTATTAGTAATATCTGCCCACCGTTTAAACCGTTCGCCAAGTCAGCGTTACCGTTACGAACAATACCTTTCTTATTTGAGTGAACATGGTTTTGAATTTACTTTTTCTCCTCTACTGGACGAAAAGAACGATAAATTATTTTATTCGAAGGGACGCGTTTTTTCGAAGGCTAAAATAATTTCGAAAACCATGTCTATTCGTAAAAAAGACCTTAAACGCCTCAACGATTTTGATCTGGTTTTCATTCAGCGCGAAGCTTCTTTTTTAGGAAATTCCGATTTTGAAAAGGCCGCTTTTAAAAGTAAGGCAAAGATCATTTTTGATTTTGATGATAGTATTTGGCTGGCCGATACTTCGCCGGGAAATAAAAAATTTGAATGGCTCAAAAATCCGGCCAAAACTAAAGTGAACATCGCTCACGCGCATCTGGTCATTGCCGGTAACGATTATTTAGCCGCTTATGCACTGAATTATAATAAAAATGTGATCGTTATTCCTACCACAGTAGAAACCAAAATGTTCTTTCCAAAACCTGAACTAAGAAATAAAGAAACCCTGGTTATAGGCTGGAGCGGGAGTATCAGTACGGTTAAACATTTTGAGATCTTATTACCGGTATTTAAAAAACTAAAAGAAAAATACGGGAACAAGATCTCTTTTACCATTACCGGTGATGGCAATTACCATCATAAAGAGCTTAACATTAAAGGTCTCGATTGGAACCCGCTCACTGAAGTAGATGATCTTAATCATTTTGATATTGGCGTAATGCCTTTACCTAATAACGAATGGTCGAAGGGGAAATGCGCGTTAAAAGGATTAACCTATATGGCTTGCGGAGTTCCAACAGTGATGAGCGCTGTAGGAGTAAATGCGGAAATAATTAAGCATGGCGAAAATGGTTTACTCGCTTCCAACGAAAATGAATGGTTCAATGCTTTGTGCTCTCTTATTGAAAACGAAAATTTAAGAAAAACCTTAGGTCAAAAAGGAAAAGAAACGGTTGAGAGGTCTTATTCAACCGAAGCTAATAAGGAAAAATATTTGTGGGCTTTTAATTCTTTATTAGGGTAAGAAATTTAACCGCAGAGGCGCTAAGTGATCGCAAAGTACGCAAAGCTCTTCTTACTTGCTTCGTATATTGTACCTCTACTTGTCTTTATAAATCACAAGATTTATTATCCCTTTTACAGGCGTGCTATTATCCGATAATGAGACCACAAAAGGTTTGCGTTGTCCCTCGAAGCAATTGTAAACTACCTGTCCCTGATCTTCCATTGGGTTGGGCAATTTTTTTTCATAGTAATCTTTAAGGTCGTTGAAAATTTTTGAGCTTACATCAAGGTCATTACAATTTATCTGTACGTTCACTTCTTCCAAACTATCTCTTAGCAAGGTATACGCAACCGAATAATTGGTAAGGCTGTCCAATTCATATTCAAAATACAATTGTCCACCCGTGATCTCTTTGGGCTGAGCGGTCTCGGCTTTTTTGATCACCTCGGCTTTGCTGTTGAGATTAATACCGCGAATAACACCATCAGGGGTTCTTATTAATTCGTCGAGGGCCACGTTATATTGTGGAAAAATACGTGGTTTTGCAACCACCACCGGTTTCTCGGTATTGTTACATGCTACAAAAAGTAACACAAAAAAACTTATTGCAATTATTTTTTTCATCTATTTAATTCGCTTCTTCTGCTACAATTTTATTTTCGGGGCGCATCGTTGGGAACAACAACACATCCTGTATGGAAGGTTGATTGGTCATTAACATGCATAATCTGTCAATTCCAAAACCAATTCCCGCAGTTGGTGGCATACCGTATTCCAGTGCCCGTAAAAAATCATAATCCACAAACATCGCTTCCTTATCTCCGCGCTCCATTAGTTTTGCCTGTTCCTCAAAACGTTCGCGTTGATCAATAGGATCGTTCAACTCCGAATAGGCATTCGCAATTTCTTTTCCGTTAATCATTAACTCAAAACGTTCTACCAATCCGTTCACACTGCGGTGTTTTTTGGTAAGCGGACTCATTTCCACAGGATAATCTGTAATAAACGTAGGTTGTATAAAATTACCTTCACACTTTTCGCCAAAGATCGTATCTATCAATTTGGCTTTCCCCATGGTGTTATCAATTTCGAGGTGCAATTTCTTACAGGTATCGCGTAACTGATCCTCTTCCATTTTACTAACATCTATGCCGGTAAATTCCTTAATGGCGTCAAATATGGTAATGCGTTTGAATGGCGCGGCAAAACTTATGACTTTATCACCAACTGTTACGTCGGTTGTTCCGTGCAATTCCAAAGCTATCTTTTCAAGCAAGGCTTCGGTGGTATTCATCATCCAAAAATAATCGCGGTAAGCCACGTAAAACTCTAATATAGTGAACTCCGGATTATGCGTGCGGTCCATTCCTTCATTACGAAAATTACGACTGAACTCATACACCCAATCAAAACCACCCACGATAAGTCGCTTTAAATATAATTCGTTCGCAATACGCAAATACAATGGAATATCTAACGCGTTGTGATGCGTAATGAACGGTCTAGCTATAGCTCCACCGGGAATGGTTTGAAGAACAGGCGTATCTACTTCCAATGCGCCATTACCATTTAAAAATTCGCGAATGGTATTGATGATCTTGGTACGCTGTTCGAAGGTCTTTTTTACTTTGGGATTAATAATGAGATCGACATAACGCTGACGATAGCGAAACTCCGGATCGGTAACTTCATCGAACGAATTACCTTCGGCATCGGTTTTTACAACGGGTAAAGGTTTTAGTGATTTGCTTAAAATTTTGAGAGATGTAACGTGAATAGAGATCTCTCCTACTTTAGTAGTGAACACGTATCCGGTAATACCAATAATATCACCAAGGTCAATTAATTTTTTCCAAACAGTGTCGTAAAGTGATTTATCTTCGCCCGGACAAATATCATCGCGGCGAACGTATACCTGAATAGTTCCGCTGGCATCCTGGATCTGAGCGAATGCGGCTTTACCCATATCGCGAACACTCATCAAGCGTCCGGCAATACTAATGTCTTTATAATTTAATTTATCGCGTTCGTAATTTTCTTTGATGTCGGCAGCAGTAACATTTACTTTAAATTCTGCAGCAGGGTAAGGATCGATGCCTAAATTTTTTAGGTCTTCCAATTTTTGTCGCCGTAATATTTCTTGTTCACTAAGTTCCTGATGCATAGTACATTTATGATTTATGCAAAATTAAATAATTAGAACATTGATTGTTCTATTGTTAGTATTATATAATAAATCCAGTATTTTTTTAACTATTTGATTTTTATATAGTTGCTCTTTCTGTTGTGCAGAACAATAACTAACCCTATTTGTTAATCTTAAAGGAGTGGAAAATGATTCGGTTAGCATATTTTGGTTCAGAAGGGATCTGCGCTTAAACGATAATGCAGGTTTGTATGAGGCTTTAAAAAGTAATTCGCCAATTATTCCCGTTTTTATTTTTGATAAGATCATTTTAGACAGGTTAGAGAACAAAAAGGACCGGCGCGTTGATTTTATTTATAAGAATTTGGTGGAACTTAATTCGCAGTTAAAAGAATTTGGTTCTTCATTTCTTGTGATCCATGACACCCCTGCACTCGCTTTCAAAGAACTAATAGCGTCTTACAATATACAATGCGTTTACACCAATCATGATTATGAATCCTATGCCATTAACCGGGATGATCAAATAAAAACACTTCTTGAACAACATCAAATAGAATTCAGAACTTTTAAGGATCAATGCATCTTCGAAAAAAACGAGATCGTTAAGGACGATGGCAAACCATATACTGTTTTTACCCCGTACTCCCGTAAATGGAAAAATAAACTCTTGGCCGACCATTATAAACCTTTTTCAAACAAGGTTCATTTCCATTCATTTTATAAATCACAATTTGAGTTGCCGACCCTAAAGGAATTAGGCTTCCATGCCACTGATGTTACTATATCACGCCCAAAAGTAACAGCCCAGTTGCTCAAAAATTACAAAGATAAAAGAGACATTCCTTCGCTGGCTGGAACCAGTCGACTCAGTATGCATTTACGGTTTGGAATAGTTAGCATCAGAACGTTAGTTACATACGCCATACAAAATAGCGAGACGTGGTTGAATGAGTTGATTTGGCGAGAATTTTATATGATGATCTTATGGCATTTCCCTCATGTTGAATCACGACCTTTCAAAAAAGAATATGAGCGGATCCCGTGGAGAAATAATGAGAAAGAATTCGAATTGTGGTGCAAAGGAGAAACAGGATTCCCAATCGTAGATGCCGGAATGCGCGAATTGAACGCAACAGGTTTTATGCATAATCGTGTGAGAATGATCACCGCCAGTTTTTTAGTAAAAGACCTTTTAATTGATTGGCGTTGGGGAGAAGCTTATTTTGCCGAGAAATTAAATGATTTTGATCTTAGCGCCAATAACGGCGGGTGGCAATGGGCCGCAGGTAGTGGATGCGATGCCGCCCCATACTTCAGGATCTTTAATCCAACTTCACAACAAGAAAGATTCGATCCCGAATTTAAATACATAAAAAAATGGATTCCTGAACTGGGAACTAAACATTACCCTTCACCCATCGTTGAACATTCGACAGCAAGAATAAGAACTTTACAAGTTTATAAAAATGCGCTGAATGAATTCAAAAATTAATTGATCCCTCTCAACCGTTCGATACACTTCTCAATGCTTTTTTCAGGTGGCATCAGCGCATTTTGTATTCTTTTTGCATAATGAATGGAGTCCAGTATCTCCTTTTGTTTATTCTCAATTTCATCGAAAGCCGCTTTTAATTCAACGTTTTTCAGTTTAAAGATCTCCTGTTCCTTTTCCATTGATTCTATTTTATGCTGGCTGTTCAGCTCTTCGATCTTTCTCATTACTTCCTGATTGTGTACTTCCTCTTTGACCTGATGGAATTTTTTATAATGAAAATACGCATCCTTTAAATTTCCCTTCTCTTCATGGATCTTCGACAAAATTTCATGCGCCTCGTATAGTTTAATGAGCGTCTTCATTTGTTCTGCCTGTTCAACGGCTTTATTTCCGTGTAACAAAGCGTTCTCGTGATCTTTTTTCGCAAAATAGATCTCGGCCAACCGAATATAACTTGTAGTGGCCGGATTCATATACTTATTATCTGTCCGTATTTTAAGACTCTTTAATTCGTTTTTTAACGCCTCATCCAATTTTCCATGTTTCAAATAATATGTCCCTATGTCCGAATAGGTTTTTGATTCTAACAATTTATTGGGTCGGATAGCGACCACTTCTAAAGAACGGTGCAAATTCTCCAATGCTTTTTCCCAATTGCCCGTTAGCATATACGCCATTCCTAATCCATTATACAAACGGCCGTAAAGCGCGTTATTTTTTTCGGTGAACTCAAGGCCTTTATTGTAGTATTCAATTGCTACCTCGTAATTTTTAAATTCCGAATTCAATTCGGCTGCCTGATAATAAACCACACTTTTTGAAAAAATAAAAATGCTATTACCGTCAACACCTTCGCTATGCTTTAAACCGTTTTGAATATGTTTTTTTGCTTTGTCAAGTTGTCCGATCGACCGATAACATACACCAATAAATCCTTCAGCTGCCATCACGCCACCCAACTCCCCAAGTTCTTCAAATATTTTTACCGCTTGTTGAAGCTTGTCAATAGCCTTATCAAAATCGGCTACAAGGGTCAATTGCCATCCTACAGAATTTAAGTGAAGTGCTTTGGCGAGGGGCGAAATTTCCGAAAGTTGTTCGGAATATGAAAAAGATTTCTTTTTTTCTACTCCCGGAAAAGCGGCAAAATTATCGAAATATATTTTATAGAATTTTTTTACGCCGTGCCCTGAATGCCGAACATCATTGAACGCTTGCTCGAGTTGCTCAAAAAAATTCATGGAAAATGTTACATCAAAAGAGTTTAAGCGTATTTTAAAGCATTATCAAATGTTTCTTCGCTACTATGCATAATGCCCAACTCCCATCCTTGCGGATAAGGGGGTTCTAACAACGAACCTTTAAGCATGTGCGGATACATTTCTACGTAAGTTTGAATTTGATTAGCGCTTACTCGTCGGTAAATATGTGAACGGTGCAAGTGTGTTGGATGATCGATACCGGCTGCGGCCATTAATTCAACTGCCGCTTTAATAGTTTCGTGCTGGTAATTGGCCACGCGAACTTTTTTATCATCAATATTTAAACCTTCATATAATTTAGGATTTTGGGTGGCAACTCCGGTTGGACAGGTATTGTGATTACATTCCAAAGCCTGAATACAACCCAAGGCCAACATCATGGCGCGTACACCATTGCACATGTCAGCTCCTAAAGCAATATTTTTTACCAGATCAAAACCTGTGTGCACTTTTCCGGAAGCGATGATCTTAATTTGTTTTTTTATTCCGAAACCATTCAAACAATCATATACAAAAGCAAGAGCGTCACGCAAAGGCATTCCTACTGAGTTACTAAACTCTAACGGTGCCGCACCTGTACCTCCTTCTCCACCATCCACTGTTATAAAATCGGGCATGATCTCGGTTTTGATCATAGCTTTACAAATAGCTATGAATTGATTCTTTTGCCCAATACACAATTTAAATCCAATGGGTTTTCCTCCACTCAGATCACGTAATTTTTTAATGAAAGCAACCAGTTCAAGAGGGGTTCCAAAGGCCGTATGGTATGGAGGTGATAAAACATCTTTTCCTTTTTCCACCAAACGTATCTTGGCTATCTCATCGGTTACTTTAGCCGCCGGTAAAATACCGCCATGTCCGGGCTTTGCACCTTGCGATAATTTGATCTCTATCATTTTTACGTTTGGCAATTTAGCGCGCTCGGCAAAAGCTTTGTAATTAAATGTACCGTCAGTATTTCTACAACCAAAATAGCCCGTTCCAATCTGCCATATCACATCTCCACCAGGCGATAAATGGTAAGGACTTAACCCTCCCTCACCGGTATTATGCGCAAAGCCACCAATTTTTGCTCCACCATTCAATGCCATGATCGCGTTCTTACTTAAAGAACCGTAACTCATAGCCGAAACATTAAAGATGCTGGCAGAATAAGGTTGTTTACAGTCGGGGCCTCCCACTAGTACGCGTGGATTATGGTCTACTTTATCATGAGGTAAAGGCGCAATAGAATGATTTAACCATTCGTAACCAGTTTCGTAAACATTTAATTGTGTACCAAAAGGTGTTGTATCATTTACTTTTTTTGAACGCTGGTAAATTACGGTCCGGCTTAAACGGTTATATGGCGCGCCGTCGGTATCCGATTCAATAAAATACTGATAGATCTTTGGGCGCATCCATTCTGCCCACCATCTCATGCGGCCAATAACAGGGAAATTATGTCTAAGACTGTGCTTAGTTTGAAGTATATCCACGATCCCTACAATAATAATAGGAACAACCAGTACATATAACCATAGGCCCTTGTGCCAGAAATAACTTAATGCGGCAACACCTGAACAAAGAAAAATAGAAATGAGATAGAATTTTGATTTCATAAAGCTTAGATTCTAAGGTTAATCTGAGTAAATATATGAATTTCTTTCATAAAATCACTAGCCCTTTTACATTGACCAATACTTGCATTTATCATCTTATTTTGCTATTTTTATTTATCTTAAAACTCAAACAATGAAAACATTTTTACAGATTTTTCTTTTTTCCACAGTATCCTCCATCTATAGTCAAAATTTGAACTTTGAAAACTGGACCGGTGCCAATCCTGATCCAGCCGGCTGGTATTGTTGGAACAGTCCTAACTCTCCATACATCTTTATTACAAAAAGCACGGATGTTTGTAATGGTAATTTCTCCTTAAAATCAGAAGTGGTACTGTCGCAGCAATCGGGTACCTATGTTTGTTCACCGTTACAAACCGGTACCGCTTCAACCAACTCGTACATTCCAATATCGGTTAAACCAAACGAGTTGAGAGGTTGTTATAAATTCAACAGACCGGGTTCATCTTCCGCGGTGTTTAGTGTAAGTGTCAAATTCAAAAAAAACGGGAATGTGATAGGGAGCGGTACATTCACCAATACTACTAATTATTCAACTTATCAAACTTTCATCGCCAACATTACTTACAGTTCGTCTCTTACTCCAGACTCGGTATGTATTAAATTAGATCTTGGCTTAACAAATCCACTAACCATTTCCGAATTCGGTGCCTATTTCATTGTGGATAGTCTTTCGTTCCAGAACATTAATAACATTTCGGAATATAACCACCGGGATAACCTTGTAGTTTATCCTAATCCATCCAATGACAAGATCACGATTAATGGTTTCAAGAATGACAATAATATCCGCTATCAGATCACCGATCTTGCCGGTAAGACTTTTTTTACCGGATAATTAAAAGAAGAGAAGGCGATCTATTTAAACGACCTGAGAGATGGTATGTATATCTTACAAATAATTAGGGACGACAGCCCCACCATTTCAAAGATGATTCTTTACCAAAAGTAAATTACTGGATAATACAGGCACCAACTGTTACATAACTGGTTTCATCAATGAGAATAGCACCACCGTTATTCCGAAGTTTTTTATAAGGATCGACTGCCAAAGGCGTAGCCGTTTTAAGAATAACCCTGCAAACATCATTGAGCTGCGCCGAAGAAATATTATTTTCTTTTTCCAAGGTATTTACATTGAGCTTGTATTCGATTTCTTTCACGACACATCTCACTTGCTTCGTGTTATGCTGCAAAACGTATTTAGAACCGGGTTCCATCGTTTTATTATCCATCCAGCACATGAGCACTTCAAGGTCTTGTGTAACGACCGGTTGCGATTCGTGTCTAACGATCATATCACCTCTACTCACATCAATATCATCCTGTAAATGCACGATAATACTTTGCGGCGCAAAAGCTTCATCAGTTTCTTTCCCATTTATCTCAATGGCTTTTATGGAAGTTGCTATTCCGGCGGGTTGAATCATAACTTTATCACCCTTCTTTAAAATACCACTGGTTAATTTTCCGGCGTACCCACGGTAATCGTGCAATTCGTCGGTTTGCGGACGAATAACATATTGCACCGCGAAACGAACATCGGTTAAATTAATATCGTTATCCAATTTTACATTTTCGAGAACGGTTAAAAGGCATTCGCCCTTGTACCATTTCATATTGGCAGAGGGTTCAACGATGTTATCGCCGCTAAGTGCGCTGATAGGAATAAATGACACTTCACCTAAACCCAGTTGTTCCTTTATGCTATTATAATCTTTTACGATCTCGTTATAACGCTCTTCCTTGAATTCCACCAGATCCATTTTATTGATGGCCACTATAACATGAGGAATGCCCAATAAAGATGTAATAATAGAATGCCGTTTCGTTTGTTCAATAACGCCTTTGCGCGCATCAATTAAAATTACGGCCAGATCCGAATTGGAAGCGCCGGTAACCATGTTACGGGTGTATTGAATGTGACCCGGTGCGTCGGCAATAATAAATTTCCGTTTTTGAGTAGAGAAATATTTATACGCCACATCGATGGTGATTCCCTGCTCACGCTCGGCACGTAAACCATCCGTAAGAATGGCAAGATCTATTTCTCCTTTTTCTTTGTTCTTACTTTGCTTTTCGATGGCTGCCAATTGATCCGATAAAATAGACTTGCTATCATACAATAATCTTCCTATCAATGTGCTTTTACCATCATCAACGCTTCCTGCAGTTATAAACCTCAAAATATCCATTATACAATTATAATTTTATCCTAGTCGTTTCTTACATTCCCCCAAATCGTACTTCGTAAATCGTACCTCGTACATTAGAAATATCCTCCTTTTTTTCTGTCTTCCATTGCTGCTTCCGAAACCTGATCATCAATTCTTGTTTCTCCTCTTTCCGAGATCCGGGAAGCTTCAATTTCTTTTACGATCTGGTCGATGGTTGAAGCGTTACTTTCAACAGCAGCGGTACAGGTCATATCACCAACAGTACGGTAGCGAACCTGTTTCTTAACAATTTTGTCTGTTGGATCAATTTGAATAAAATCAGAAACCGCCACCAATTGATTTTCGCTGGTAACCACACATTCTCTTTGATGCGCAAAATAAATACTTGGTAAAGAAATATTTTCCTTTTTAATATAATTCCAAACATCCAGTTCGGTCCAGTTACTAATTGGGAATACTCTCACATTCTCGCCTTTATGTATTTTTCCGTTATAGATGTTCCATAATTCAGGTCGCTGGCGTTTTGGATCCCACTGACCGAATTCATCCCGCACCGAAAAGATCCGTTCTTTTGCTCTTGCTTTTTCTTCATCGCGACGAGCCCCGCCAATACAAGCGTCGAATTTAAATTCTTCGATAGTATCCAATAAAGTATAAGTTTGTAAAGCGTTGCGGCTTGCAAATTTTCCTTTAGGTTCAGTCAATTTTTTTGCTTTAATGGTATCGCCTACATAACGTACAATTAATTTTTCGTCAAGTTCTTTAACTAAATTATCACGGTAAGCTAACGCTTCCGGAAAATTATGACCGGTATCGATATGTACTAATGGGAATGGAAATTTTCCTGGACGAAAGGCTTTCTCTGCTAATCGCACCAGCGTGATCGAATCTTTTCCACCGCTAAAAAGTAAAGCAGGTTTTTCGAATTGTCCGGCCACTTCACGCATGATGTGAATGGCTTCCGATTCTAATTGCTCTAAATAATTTAAATAATATTTGCTCATGGCCCCACCCTCTTATCCCTCTCCTTAAGGAGAGGGATGATACTTTTTACTTTTTTAAACTTATTATTAAATTCAACATTCTCAAACTTATGATCTTTATCGGCTATCTGGTGTGCAAGCCACACTCTTTTTTTGTATTGTCCTCCCACCACCAACGACCCGCACGGAAATTTTCTCCGGGCTTGATCGACCTGGTACATGGCGCACATCCAATACTTACATAACCCCTGTCGTGTAATACGTTATAGGGAATGTTGTATTTACTGATATAATCTTTTGTTTCGTAAATTGTCCAGTTCAATAAAGGATGGATCTTAATAATATTATTCGATTCATCGAATTCCGCCATTGGTATTTCGTTACGGTTCTCTGATTGATCGGCACGAATACCGGTGATCCAGATATCTTTTCCCGCTAAGGCACGTTTTAACGGTTCTACTTTTCTGATATAACAACATTCTTTGCGGTTCTCAACAGATTCGTAAAAACTGTTTGGACCTTTTTCAGAAACCAATTTTTCAATGGCCTCTGTTTTTGGCGCGTAAGTTTTAATATTTTTTTTGTACCGATTTACCGTACTACTGAAAACGGAATACGTTTCAGGGAACAAACGACCTGTATCCAAAGTAAAAACGTCAATATTTAAATTATTGCTAAAAATAATATGGGTGATGATCTGGTCTTCGTAACTTAAACTTGTAGAAAAAGTAGCTTTACCCGGAAATTCAGTTGAGATCCACGATAAAATATTTTCAGGACTTCTACCCTGAACATAATTTTTTATTTCTTCTACTGTTTTCATTTCAACTTTTCTTGGTTTCGCGCAGGGGCGCAGAGACCGCAGTGTAAATTATTTAAGGGCTTGTGCTATGTCGTTTAAAATATCGTCTTTATTTTCTAATCCTATTGAGATACGAACCAAGCCGGGACTTATCCCAACAGATAATCTTTCTTCTTCACTCAATTTACAATGTGTAGAAGAGGCCGGATGCGTGGCGATGCTTCTTACATCACCAAGGTTCGGTGAAATTTTTACCATTTTTAGTTTGTCCAAGAACTTTTTTGCTGATTCATACCCTCCTTTTACGGTAATGGTAATGATACCACCACCTAATTTCATTTGCTTTTTTGCAATGTTATAGTGCGGGTGTGATTTTAAAAAAGGATAAGAAACATTTTCAATGGCCGTATTGCCTTCCAACTTTTCTGCTACGTACAAAGCATTTTCGCAATGCCGCTCTAAACGAATGGCCAACGTTTCTAAGCTTTTGCTTAAGGTCCAGGCGTTATATGCACTTAGTGAAGGACCTGTTAAACGTCCGTATAAATAAATTTCCTGAATGAGGTCTTTTTTACCAACTACTACACCTCCTAATACTCTGCCTTGTCCATCCATGTATTTAGTTGCCGAATGAATGACCAGGTCGGCGCCGTATTTTATCGGTTGTTGCAAATAAGGGGTTGCAAAACAATTATCGACTATCAATAGAATCTCATGTTTCTTAGCGATACCTGCAACAAATTCAAGATCGATCAATTCGATAGCCGGATTAGTTG
>JBGASH010000323.1:0-2514 GCA_044229775.1 Bacteroidia bacterium | reverse complement strand
ATGCATTTCTACAAAAACAAAACTAAAAATTAAATCAACTCTTTGGAATGCATCCAACGGGTTAAAACTTAAAAAAAGAAAAAACATGAAAACAAAAATTACAAATTTAGCTCTTGCACTTATTTTCTTACTTAACATAAAAATAAATGCGCAAACAGCCGCCGGGCCATTTACAGTGGGAGCGGCTGCCAATAACACCTCGACCAATACCGTTAGTTGGGGGATTTACTTTCCAAATTACATACAAGCATTTGGGAGCGGTACTAATTTAACCAAAGGATTAAAGCTAACCAGCTTTGGATTCTCAATTCCGGGAACAGCAAGTGTAGTTGGAGTACAGGCCGTATTATCCGGTTCTAATATTGGAGTTCCAAAGCAGGACACCGTAATAAAGTTATTAATTAATGGCAATGAAGTTGGAAATAATATGGGAGGTACAACGCCTGTGGCAGGAACATGCGGCACCGTAAATGTTAGCAGACTTTATGGCGCTAACAACAACAAATGGGGATTAAGCTCAATTTTAGCCAGTGACGTTAATTCGCCTAATTTCGGGTTCGTTGCTTATTTTAAATTAAATACCACTTATGTTTTTTTAAGCGATGAAACTTTTTGTGGCGGAACTAATATAGCTTCCATGACAGTTTATTATACTACGGGAACCGGAATTATTGAATCACAAACAAGTTCAACCAGAATATATTCGTACAAGAAAACCATTTATTTTAAAGATCCGATTAACGAAATGGGTATCTTGAATGTATACAATCTTTTAGGAGAAAAAGTATATTCAAGTACCATTGAACCCAATCAAACTCAAGCCGACTTGGATGAAGTAAATGCAGGCCTTTATGTTTACAAATTAAAAATAGGCAACAGAGAGTTTAGTCAGAAAATTGTACTTGAGTAAAATAAATTAATCACACCCTAACAACAAAAAGGCCGGTTCTTTCGAATCGGCCTTTTTGTTTCAATAATTTCTTTATACTAAAGCTTATCACTTTCTTTTTCAATTTCTTTTTTCACTTCCTGAATATGTTCATTTATCTGATTGGTAATTCCTCCGGTACTTTGAACAATGTCCTTTTGAATTCCATTAGTAGCGTCTTTGAATTCTCGGATACCTTTCCCTAAAGCTTTTGCAATACTGGGAATTCCTTTCCCGCCAAATAAAAGCAGTATCACAAATAAGATAAGCACCACTTCTCCACCGCCAAGGTTCAGGAACAATATATATAACGCATTTGTCATTTTTTTCTCATGAATCTAAAAACAGTAATAGCTCCGGTAATAAATATGATGGCTACCAAACCAATAATAAAATACTCCGGAAACTCGAGGCCCTTAGCCATATCAGATTTCATAGGGTAAAGATAAGGAAAAATTCGATGTTGATTTTAGGCACCTATTTTTTAGTTCCGTAGACACGCAAAATTGATCAGCGGAAGGTGTTACTTCCTAAAGGGATTTTAAATTGTTAGTAGTTTGTTTCTTACCAATGTTGCTGTGATACAGGACTGTAAATTTCGACAAACAATTATTTATATTTACTAAGGTCTATCTCCTTATCACACAACTCATACTCCTCTGAAATAGAATTAGAACAAATAATAATTGTTTTATGGCTGCTATACCAACCAACAGCTTTTTTATACCAATCGATGGCGTTACGGTCTAAATTAGATGCAGGCTCATCCAATAATAAAAGCGGGGCATCCGCCAAAATGGCCATGGATAATTTTACGCGCTGCTTCATTCCGCTTGAATAGTTCTTTAACGGTTTATCTTTAGCGTGTGAGAGTTCCGCGATCTCAATAATATCGTCAGCACTCAAATTATTTAAGAAAGGCTTATAAATGCGGGTGTGCTCTATAAGCTCCGGAAATGTAAATTCATCGATCAATTCGAAATACGGTGAGGCAAAACTCATGTAGTTTCTATAGAATTCCTTGTCCACCACTTGGTCATCAACAAAAAGATCAACTTGACCTTTATTAGGCAAAACGTATCCTGAGATAACCTGAAGCAAGGTGGATTTTCCGGAACCATTACCACCAAGTATCACCATTTTATCGGAATTATTGATGGTGAGGTTTACCTCCTTAAAGATCCATTCGGTGCCAAACTTTTTCGCGATGTTGTTTAACTGAATCTTTAAGTGCATGAAATCTGAATTTAAATGCCTTTTACGATCCCGTCTTTACTGCTCTTAATAAAACTTAAGATCTCGTTCCTGATCGGTCCATCGGCAATTTCGGCTTCCACGGTTTCTACCGCTTTTGAAACCGAATGGCCACGCACAAAGATGGTGCGGTAAATATCTTCTATCAAAGTAATATTTTCTTTCGAAAAACCGCGACGTGCCAAACCAACCGTATTTACTCCAATGAATTGTAATGGCTCGCGGGCAACGCGTATATAAGGCGGCACATCTTTGCGAACCAAACTGGCACCGGCAATAAACGCGTGGGCACCAATGGTAATGAATTGTTGCGCAGCAACAGTACCTTCAAT
>JBGASH010000040.1:0-20812 GCA_044229775.1 Bacteroidia bacterium | reverse complement strand
AAAATTATTTTTTCTTATTATGATTACTCAAAAGCATATATCACTTTAAATCCTGATTATATATCTACCACAGTTTATTTAAAGAATAGAGAAAAATACCATTACGACTCCTTCATTTTTGGCAGCTCTAAAACACTTTCCTATAAAACAAATGATTGGAAAAAACACTTGAAGAACGTTTCTCCTTTTGTTTATCATTCTTCATCAGAATCTCTTTATGGAATCTGGCTTAAATTGAAATTCATTGATGAACACCATGATTCTATAAAGAATGCTCTTTTAATTGTGGATGAATCGCTTTTAAAGGTTACGTCTAATAATCCGTCACATTTATACATAAAACATCCGGCTATTTCGCACGAAAGTTATCTCACTTTTTACGGCAATAATTTTAAAGCCTATTTTTCTGAATTTTTCTTTGTCAGGGTGATAGATTATGCGATTTTTCACAAATACCGTCCTTATATGGAAGGGTTTATTGACGGTTCGCTTACTGTTTATCACCCTGTTACAAATGACATGTATCCTACGGGCGCGATCCTTGCTAGAAGAGAGAATGAAATTAATTATTACAAAGAACTTAAAAACAATTTATATGAACGAAGTAATAAAAATAAAGTTTATCCTAAATCGATTATTCAAACAAAACAGATTGAAATGCTAAATGAGATAAATGACATTTTTAATCGGCATCATACTGATTTCAAAATCATCATTGGACCAAATTACGATCAACACAAATTAAATGAGACGGATCTGGCATCCCTAAGGTCTATATTTGGTAAGGAGAGGGTCTTCGATTTTTCAGGAGTAAATAAGTACACAACCGATATACACAATTATTATGATGTTTCGCATTACACAATTGAAACCGGAAGAAGCATTTTGAATGAGATTTATTCCCAGAAAATTTATTAAGTATGGATCAGGCGGAGATAATAAAGAATTTTAACGCATTAAAAAAAAATCTTAAAAAAGATTTTACAGGACTACAGAAGATCAAGGTCGCCATTGTAGGTGACAGCTCCACCCAGTTTTTTAATCAGGCGTTAAAAGGTTTTGGCTATGATGAAGCAGTTAACTTCGAAATTTATGAAGCCGATTATGATCAGGTAGAAGGTCAGGTACTCGATACCTCTTCCGAGTTATACCATTTTAAACCCGAATTTGTGATCATTTTTCAAAACGTTCAGAAACTGCTGAAGAAATTTTACAAATCGGATAAAGAGAATTTTGCTGAAAAGCACATCGACGAAGTCACGGTATATTTTGATACAATTGCCAAAAATCTGAATTCAAATATTATTTATTTTAATTTCCCTGAAATTAACGACGCGGTCTTTGGGAATTTTTCCAATAAGATAGAAGAATCGTTCATTTATCAGCTACGTAAGATCAATTTCGATCTGATGAATTTGGCAATTAAAAATAAGAATGTTCACGTATTCGATTATGCCCTAATTAATTCTTACCACGGAAAGAACTTCGCGTTCGATCCAAAAATGTATTATAGCGGCGACATGGTGTTAAGTATCGATGTACTACCGTGGGTGGCAAAAAATATTACAGCCATGATCACCGCCTTAACAGGTAAGTTTAAAAAGTGTCTAATCATTGACCTTGATAATACCATGTGGGGCGGAATTATTGGGGATGACGGAATAGAAAATATTCAGATCGGTGACCTGGGTTTAGGAAAGGCATTTACTGAATTACAACTTTGGTTCAAACAATTAAAAGAACGAGGAGTTATTTTGGCCATTTGCAGTAAGAATAATGAAGAAACGGCTAAAGAACCATTTGAGAAACATCCCGACATGGTGCTTTCGCTCGAAGACATTGCAGTATTTGTTGCTAACTGGAACAATAAGGCTGATAACATAAAGTATATTCAAAGTATTTTGAATATTGGTTTCGATTCGATGGTTTTTATTGATGATAATCCCGCCGAAAGAGAAATGGTAAGAACACATGCGCCGGAAGTTTTGGTTCCTGAATTACCGGATGATCCCACATTATATCTTGATTATCTTCAAAAACTGAATTTGTTTGAAACAGGGTCATTCTCCAGAGAAGATTCGATGAGGACCAAGCAATATCAGGAGGAAGCAGGTAGAGCAATTGCACAAAAGAGTTTTACTAACGAGGATGATTTTTTGAAGAACCTTCAAATGATCTGTGAAATACAGCCTTTTAATAAATTCAATACGCCAAGGGTGGCACAGCTTTCGCAACGTTCCAACCAATTTAATTTAAGAACCGTACGTTATAGTGAGCAGGACGTAGAAAAATTGGCTCACTCAAACCAACACAAAACCTTAACATTTACCTTAAGGGATAAATTCGGCGATAACGGATTGATCAGTGTAGTGGCTCTTGAGCGCCGGTCTGAAATTGCATTTATCGAAAACTGGCTCATGAGTTGTCGGGTACTTAAAAGAGGAATGGAAAATTTGACACTCAATACCATTGTAAATGAAGCAAAATCGTGGGGTGTAAAAAAAATAATAGGCGAGTATTTGCCTACACCTAAAAATGCGATGGTGAAAGAACATTATAAAGGCCTCGGTTTTAAAATGGTCAATAACCAATGGGAATTGGAAATTGGATCATACGAAAACAAAAAGTGTTTTATAGAAACAATTATAAAATGAAACCCGGATATAAAGTAAATTTGAAATTCACGGTCGATGAAACAGTTTATAATGGGTTCATCGAATTATTTAAGGATAATAACCCCTTACATACAAACAAAGAGTACGCGGTTTCAAAAGGTTTTAAAGAACGGGTGATGCATGGTAATATTTTAAATGGATTCCTTTCTTATTTTATTGGTGAATGTCTGCCAACAAAGGACGTGATCATTCATAGTCAGCAAATAAATTACAGTAAACCGGTTTACCTTAACGACACGCTCGATTTTGAAGCGGAGGTAGAAGAGGTTTATGAATCGGTGAAGGTGGTTAAATTTAAATTCAACTTTAAAAATTCTGAGGGCAAGAAAGTGGCCAAGGGCGAAATTCAAATAGGTTTAACATGAATATTTTAATTACCGGAGGGGCTTCGGGCTTTGGAGAAGCAATAACAAGAAATTTGGCAGCCGTTGCCGATAATAAAGTATATTTTACTTATTGCAGATCGGCCGAAAAAGCTAAAGCACTTGAAAAGGAGTTCGCCAATGTTAAAGGAGTTTACTGTGATTTCTCTAATGAGAATTCAATAGATGCCATTCTCCATGAAATAGAAAAGTGGAATATCGAAGTTTTAATTAACAATGCACTGACAGGACTTCAAACTATTCATTTTCATAAAATGCCGGCAGAATCGTTTTTAGAAGACTTCAGAAAAAATATTTTGCCGGTTATTAAAATCACCCAAGCTGCCATTCTTCATTTTCGAAAACAAAAGCATGGCAAAATAATAACCATATTATCGTCTTATGTTGACGGGAATCCTCCCATAGGATTAAGCGCATATGTAGCAAGTAAAAACTATCTTTTGTCGTTAAGCAAATCCTGGGCTATAGAAAATTCCAAATTCAATATTACAACAAATTGTATTTCTCCCTCATTTCTTCAAACCGGTTTAACTGCTGATACGGATGAAAGGGTCATAGAAGAGATGATCAACAAACACCCCGACAAGAAATTATTGACCCTGGAAGAAGTCGCCGGTTCAGTGAAGTATTTTGTTAACGCAGGTCCGGAGGTGAACCAGGTTCATTTAGTTATTAATTCACGAAAAGATTTTTTATAATTATGGAAACGAAGGAAATACTCCGGCAGATCAACACTATTTTTAAAGATGTACTCGATGTGGAAGATCTTGTTGTAACAGAGCGTACCAAAGCTGAAGACATTGATGAATGGGATTCATTAACCCACATTCAGCTTATCGTAGCCATCGAAAAACATTTTGGTTTAAAATTCACTTCATCAGAGATCAGTAATTGGAAAGATGTTGGCGAAATGATCACGAATATTCAGACAAAAAAAGGCGGCATCAGTGAACCGGTGAAAGCGCCATCACAAAAAAAGGCGTTTGTTAAGTCAAGTTTAGATAGTTTAAGTAATGAAGAACTTCCAGCCTACCGGAGAAACCATATCGATCAATTTCAATACCTTGAACACGGTAAAAATTGTTTTGTAGGTGAAGGCTCTACGCTTACCAATGTAAAAATGGGCGACCGTGTATGGATAAATAAATTTGCCAATGTGTTTAGTAGCCATGATTTCATAAAAATGGGTTCCGATTGTTATATCGGTCCGTATGTTTGGATAGAAGGTCATGCCGGTATAGAAATAGGAAATTCTGTTCACATAGCCGGACCAGGTACTAATTTGCATACACATTCAGGAATGAAAATGGCGCTTAATGGTGAGCATTTGGGAAACCCTGGTTATAAACCAAATTTAGAGAAGTCGCATTATTACAGAGTTCCTATTCGAATCGGAAATAATGTTTGGATCGGTCCTAACTGTTCTATTTCCCCCGGAGTTGTGATCCAGGATTTTGTTGTAATTATGCCCAATACGTTTGTGAAATCGGGTATCATTGAATCGTATTCGCTTGTACAAGGAAATAATGTGGTCGAGAAGAATTAATAATGTGGTCGAGAAGAATTCAGAATTTGTAAAGTCGCTCTTCAAGTAAATGCTGTTTAACTCCCTTTCTTTCTTAATTTTTTTCCCGGTTGTAACACTGTTGTATTTTTTATTGCCGCATAAATTCCGTTGGTTTTTGTTGTTGGCGGCAAGTTGCTTCTTTTACATGTTCTTCAAACCGGTTTACATCCTTATTTTATTTGGAACGATCATCATCGATTATTACGCTGGAATAAAACTGGAAGAAACACAAGATAGGAAAAGAAAAAAGTTGTTTTTAATATTAAGCATTATCGCCAATGTGGGCGTTCTCGTAGTTTTCAAATATTATAATTTTATCAATCAAAACATTACAGATCTATTAATAAAGTTCGGCGCCGAAAATCCGGTTCCTTATTTAAACATTCTATTACCCATCGGACTCTCCTTTCATACCTTTCAGGCCATGAGTTATACCATTGAAGTGTATAGAGGAAATCAAAAAGCGGAAAGACATTTTGGTATTTATGCGCTTTACGTAATGTTTTATCCGCAATTGGTGGCGGGACCTATTGAACGACCACAAAACATTCTGCATCAATTCCGCGAGAAACACGAGTTCGTATATGCTAATGTTTCGGCAGGATTAAAATTAATGCTATGGGGGTTCTTTAAAAAAGTAGTGGTGGCCGATCGGTTGGCCATTGGGGTTGATGAAGTATATGATCATCTCAGTTCCTATACTGGAATTGCTTTAATAACAGCTACAGTTTTTTTTGCTTTCCAAATTTATTGCGACTTTTCCGGATATTCCGATATTGCCATAGGGGCCGCTAAAGTGATGGGCTTTTCGTTAATGAATAACTTTAACAGGCCCTATGCTTCGCGCTCTGTTTCCGAATTCTGGACGCGATGGCACATTTCGCTTTCTTCGTGGTTCAGAGATTACCTGTATATTCCTTTAGGTGGTAATAGAGTGAAAGTGCCGCGAATGTATTTCAATTTGATGATTGTTTTTTTATTAAGTGGAATTTGGCACGGCGCTAGTTATACCTTCGTGATCTGGGGAGCCTTGCATGGGTTTTATTTGATCTTTTCATTATTTACAAAAAATGTAAGGCTTAAGATCTCTAACGCCTTCAGTAAAATTAATTTGTCATTTGTAGTTAATGTTGTGAGTGTAATTACTGTTTTTATACTTGTTACTTTTGCATGGCTTTTTTTCAGGGCTGCAACAACAGCGGATGCGTTCTATATAATTAAAAATATAGGCAACCTGGGCTCTTTCGATCTGCATAAAGACCTTTACCTAAATAACGGACAAGACTTTTTTATTACGTCGATACTGCTCATTATGTTTATGGAAATCGTACAGTATTTAAATGCCAGTTACGGTGATATGTTATTATTCAATAAACAATTAGTGCTACGATGGGGTTTTTCTATCTTATTAGTGATGTTGATCTGTACAATGGGCGTGTACCATAGAAACACGGAGTTCATCTACTTTCAGTTTTAATGAAAGAATTTTTTATAAAGGGATCTGTTTTTCTGCTTATTGTAACCGGAATGCTCAAGTTGCTGGATGTATATTATACAAATCATGTTTCGAAACATAAGAATCTTTGCGAGAAGTCGGATTGGGTACTAAATCACCAAAATGAAAAGTATGATTTTGCTTTTATCGGAAATTCAAGGGTTATAAATGGTATTGATATTAACGAGGTAGAAAGGGTGACTGGGAAGAAAGGAATTAATTTGGGATTGACCGGCGCGAATTATGCTGAGAACTATTTGTTATTGACCGAATTTTTTAAGCAAGGCAACAGCGTTAAAAATCTTATTGTTCAGGTAGACATGCATAGTTTAAAGTCGAGCCGCTTGCCATATCCCTTTCACAATACCAATTACATGCATTTGTTAAACGACCCTGGTGTATATTCTATTTTTAAAGATAATACAGAAGCGTATAGATTATGGATGTGGAAGTATATTCCTTTTGTAAGATACATGGAATTTAGTAGTCACTTTGTTCTATATAAAATTCTCAAAGGAGGCTTC
This sequence comes from Bacteroidia bacterium, assembly GCA_044229775.1. Lineage (GTDB taxonomy): Bacteria > Bacteroidota > Bacteroidia > B-17B0 > Aurantibacillaceae > JAHEYG01. The sequence goes on along the minus strand of JBGASH010000040.1, from coordinate 14,168 downwards.
GAATGTACAGCAAGCGACATTTTTGATCCGGGCAAAGGTTCAGAACTGCACCCCGATAAACCGTTTACGCCTACAGATAAAAATTATGCGTATTGGAACGTTAATGAAAATGATCAAAATTACTTAAATGGGATCGTGAAGTTTTCTAAAGAAAAAAATGTCAATTTAATATTTTACACCGCGCCAATATATTCCGGATATTATAAGTACCAGTTAAACCTTGAAAAAGTAATTGATGAGCAAAAGCAAAAGGCCGCTAAAGAAGCCATACCGTATTATGATTTCAGTGAACCAAAGAATCCGCTGTGTAATGAGGTAAAATATTTTAATGATAACATTCACATGAACGCGACTGGTGTTAAACAATTTTCGAGCGTAATTGCAGATAGTATTAAAGCAAAATTAAACTAGATAAAATGACACAATTTCAGATCAACAACAAACGGGTTTTAGTATTGGCCCCTCACACCGATGATGGCGAATTAGGTTGCGGTGGCACCATTGCAAAGTTATTAGAACACAATAACGATGTGTACTACGCAGCTTTCTCGGCTTGCCAATTATCCGTACAAAAGGAATTTCCGGCTGATATTTTGATAACCGAAGTAAAACAAGCTACCGCCGAATTGGGGATAAAACCTTCTAATCTGATCTTGTATGACTGGCAGGTTCGTACGTTCAATTTTCACCGACAGGAAATTTTGGATAAAATGATAAAATTGAAATCGGAAATAAGACCAGAGGTGGTATTTATGCCTTCTATCAATGATATTCATCAAGACCATTATACTATTACAAATGAAGCAATGCGGGCATTCAAGTTTTCAACCATTTTGAATTATGAATTACCCTGGAATAATTTTTCATTTAACTCTACTTGTTTTGTTCCATTAGAAGAAGCGCACGTCAATAAAAAGGTAAAGGCCTTGTCGCTTTATAAATCACAGGCAAGCCGAACCTATACCGGCGATGAATTCATCAGGTCGCTGGCAAGAGTGAGGGGGACACAGATAGAACAGCAATACGCCGAAACTTTTGAAGTTACACGTTTGATCTTGTAATGACTGTTTCAATTCATCAACCTAATTTTATTCCCTGGATCGGTTATTTTTTTAAGATCTATAAAAGTGATACGTTCGTTATTTTAGATAATGTGCAGTTCACCAAGAACAGTTTGATCAATCGCAACCAGATCAAGACACCGCAAGGGGCCGCGTGGCTTACCTTACCGGTTGAGCAATCGGGCAAATTTGGTCAAACCATAAAAGAATGCCGTATCCATAATAAAGAATTGACAGTGAAAAAAACGATCTCAACGTTGCAGTCTAATTATTCACGTGCGCCTTACTTTAAAGATCATATAAATAAGCTTTCGGTATTGATGAACGAAGCGGGTGAAAGTTTATGTGAGATGAACATCTCAATTATAAGATGGCTGATCAGGGAACTGGAAATTGAAACAAAAATTGTTTTGTCGTCTGATCTCGATGCAGTGCAAGGCGAAAGTACTGAACGCCTGGTGTCCATTTGTGAAAAGTTAGGCGCTACCAATTATCTGGCCGGATTAGGAGCCAAAAAATATCAGGAAGATCAATTATTCAAAGAAAATAATATAGAGATCATTAACACGCCCTTTAAATACCCGCAATACCATCAGCAATGGGGGGATTTCACTCCCAATTTAACTATTTTGGATGTGCTCTTTAACTGCGGACCAAAGACCAAAACCATTTTACAAAACTCATTTTGAAGGCACCCGATACTTTAGTACTTTTTACTTCCGAATTTCCTTGTGGCAATGGAGAACCTTTTTTGGTAAATGAATTCAATATTCTTAAAGAGAAATTCAAGAAGATAATTATTTTTCCCACAAAGTACAGTAAAGAGAACCTTATGCCTTTGGGGCCTAATGTAAGTGTTGAGAATATTGAGACCTATATAAATGAAAAAGGCAATAAAACTATCTTTTTTACAAATCTGCCATTGATAGGTCTTATTATCATTCGCGAATTGTTCTATTCAAAAAAAAAACTGACATTCCTTAAAAATATCCGTGAGTTCAATAGTTATTTGGTTAATGCTATTGGGCTGAGTCGTCAAATACGGGCGTTTGTCAATAAAGGTGCGTTTGATAATGCATTATACTATTCTTTTTGGATGAATAACCGGGCTTTGGCGCTTGCCGTATTAAAGCACCAGAATAGTATTAGCAATTTTATTTTCCGTACTAATGGTTTCGACCTTTATGAGAATCAAACAAAATACAATTATATCCCCTTCCGACCATTTATTTTTAAGGAGGCCAACAAAATGTTTTCGGTATCTAAAAAGGGCGCGGCGTATATGAAGGAAGTAGGGGTGAACATCAATAACATTGCGCACAGTTATTTTGGAACCCAGGATCTGGGTATTTCGGTGTTTGATCCAAAAAACAAATTCACCATTTTTACTTGTTCCGATCTGCGCCGAATTAAAAGAGCCGACCGGATGGTGGATATTTTAAAGAATATTTCTTTTCCCGTAAAATGGATTCACCTGGGTGATAAGGGCGATTCGGAAAAAGTATTTTATGAAAAGATAAAAAGCCTGCCTGCAAATGTTGAATTTGAATTGCACGAAAGAAAGAAAGAATATAACGAAGTACTTCAGTTTTTTAAAACGCATCATATCAATGTGTTTGTGTTGCTAAGTTCTACCGAAGGCATTCCGGTTTCATTGATAGAAGCCATCAGCTTTGGCATCCCCATTATGGCAACGGATGTGGGGGGCATTTCGGAGGTTATCAGTTCAGATAATGGCATTTTGATAGAAAAAGAATTTAAAGATGAAGCGGTGGCGAAAAAAATAATAGAATTTTCCACAGGAGAAATGAATACGGAAGATTTCAGGAAAAAGGTTCGAGCTGATTGGGAAAAACGATTCTCCGCAAAGAATAATTACGAAACATTTTATAAACAAATAACGGAAGGTCATGAGTCTTAAAGGAAAAAGAATTCTGGTTACAGGGGCCGATGGTTTCATCGGTTCTCATTTGGTTGAAACGCTGCTTGAGCAAGGCGCGCAGGTAAGAGCGTTGAGCTATTACAACTCCTTTAATTATTGGGGCTGGCTCGAAGATATAAGCGAGAACAAAAATTTAGAGATCATATCAGGTGATGTACGCGATAATAATTTCTGTTTAAAAATGACCGAAGGCATTGATGTTATTTTTAATCTGGCAGCGCTTATCGCTATTCCATATTCATATGTAGCTCCCGATAGTTATGTGGATACCAATATCAGAGGCACGCTCAATATTTGTCAGGCCGCTTTGCGGAATAAATGCTCTAAGGTCATTCATACTTCAACCAGCGAAGTGTACGGAACGGCCCAATATGTTCCTATCGACGAAAAGCATCCTTTGCAACCACAATCACCCTATAGTGCCAGTAAAATTGGAGCAGATGCCATGGCCATGAGTTTTTATAATGCTTTCAATTTACCGGTAGCTATTGCCCGACCATTCAATACCTATGGCCCGCGCCAATCTGCCCGCGCCATTATCCCAACCATTATTTCGCAAATAGCCAGTGGAAAAAAAGAAATTGAAATTGGCGATGTTATTCCTACCCGCGATTTTAATTATGTAAAAGATACCTGCAGCGGTTTTGTTAAAATAGCCGAATGCGAGAAAGCCATTGGAGAAACGATCAATATTGGTTCAAATACTGAGATCTCGGTTGGTGATCTGTTTGAAAAAATAAAACTGCTGATGAAGAGTGACGTGAAATTTATTGTGGATAAAAATCGAAAGCGTCCCGAAAAATCGGAAGTGTTTCGACTGGTTTGCGATAATTCCAAAATAAAATCATTAACCGGTTACGAGAATAATTATTCCCTGGATAAAGGACTTACTGAAACGATCAACTGGTTCATGAATAAAGAAAATCTAAAAAAATATAAAACCAACATTTACAATGTCTAAGCGCGCTATCATCCTTGCCGGAGGAAAAGGAACACGATTAAGGCCCTACACAGTGGTGTTACCAAAGCCACTGATGCCATTAGGCGAACATCCTATTCTGGAAATAATCATTAAGCAATTAATTCACTACGGATTTACCCATATCACTATGGCCGTGAACCATCAGGCCGATATCATTAAGGCTTTTTTTGGAAATGGTGAAAAATGGAACATTAAGATCGATTATTCGCTCGAGGATAAACCATTAAGTACAATGGGTCCTCTTAAGCTCATTAAAGATCTGCCCGACAATTTCCTGATCATGAACGGTGATATTTTAACGGATATCGACTTTGGAAAGTTTTACGACGATCATTGTAAGAAAAAAAATATTTTCACGGTATCAGCGGCAAAACGCGTTCAGGTAAGTGAGTATGGTGTTTTGATAAAGGACGCGGATCAAAATTTGGTCGACTTCAAAGAAAAGCCAAAAGATAATTTTTTGGTAAGTATGGGAATCTATATGGCCAGTAAACGGATCCTGGATATTATACCATCAAATGTAGCGTATGGTTTTGATCATTTGATGTTGGAACTGATCAAACAAAAGAATTTTGCATCTATAGTTGAACATAATGGTTATTGGCTGGATATCGGAAGACCGGACGATTACGAACAGGCTATAGAAGAATTTGAATCAAAAAAATCGGTCTTTTTGAAATGAGGGCAATTTTAGTTACAGGCTCCAAGGGATTTATTGGTAAGAATCTGGTGAAGAAATTAAAAGATCTTGGCCATACTATTATCGAATTTGAAGGAGATGTAACCGAAATGGAATCTTATACCAAATACAATAAAATTAATTTTGATCATTGTTTTCATTTGGCGGGAAAATCATTTGTACCTGACAGCTGGGCCGATCCCCAAAAATTTATTAAAAATAATGTGAAGGGTACAGAGCTAATTTTGGAATTATGCCGCAATAAAAAGGCTGCTCTTACTTTCGTAAGTGCTTACTTATACGGTGTACCAGAGTATTTGCCCATAAACGAAGATCATCCGCTTAAACCAAATAATCCCTACGCTGAGTCAAAATTGCAAGCAGAAAATTTGTGTAAATCATACAGCGAAAAATACGGAATGAAAATCACTATTCTGCGCCCTTTTAACGTATTTGGACCCGATCAAGATGCGCGCTTTCTTATTCCATCGTTAATAAGTCAGTTCTATAGCCAAAGCAAAGAGATCCACGTTAAAGACCTTTCACCCAAACGCGATTATATTTTTATAAGTGATCTTATTAACGCGTTAACATTAAGTTTAACGGCTAAAGAAAAATATTTGGTCTTAAATATTGGCAGCGGGCATTCTCTCAGTGTTTCGGAAGTGATCAATGAAATAAAAAGTGTTAGCGGAATTGAAAAGAAGATCATCAGCTCCAATGAAATACGCCCCAACGAAATACCCGATACGGTAGCCGATATAAATAAAGCTTTTAAACATCTGGGCTGGAAACCGGTCACCGGATTTAAAGAAGGGATCAGGCAAATACTAAATAAAAACAATTAGCATCATTGGCTAAATAAATTTCAATACCAGGGTAATTTATTTTAAATTTAAATTCTTGTAAAAATATGATAAATGTTGCGGTTATAGGATACGGCTATTGGGGACCAAATCTGGTTCGTAATTTTAATTCGGTTACTTCATGTACGGTTAAAGCGGTTGCCGATTTGAGACAGGAAAGATTAGCAATTGTAAAAAAGCAATTCCCTTCTGTGCATACTACCACCTCCATCGATGAAATCATTTTGAATAAAGATATCAATGCAGTGGTTATTGCTACGCCCGTGTTTACACATTACGAACTGGCAAAAAAAGCGTTGGAGAATGGCAAACACGTTTTGTTGGAAAAACCCATGACATCGACTGTAAAAGAAGCGGAAGAGCTTATGGCTATTGCAGATAAGAAAGGTCTTTTGCTGATGGTGGATCACACTTTCGTTTATACCGGCGCCGTACAAAAAATGAAGAATTTAATTAACGAAGGTACTATGGGTGATCTGCATTATTTTGATTCTACCCGTATCAATTTAGGATTGTTCCAGCCGGATGTGAACGTATTATGGGATCTGGCACCGCATGATATTTCTATTTTACTCAAATTGATCAATAAAAAGCCGGTGAGCGTTAATGCAACGGGTGTTTCGCACACAAAGAATGGTATAGAAAACGTGGCGTATCTTACAGTGAATTGCGAAAACGATTTTATTGCCCACTTTAGCTGTTCGTGGTCGTCGCCGGTTAAATTGCGTACACTCCTTATTGGTGGCGACAAAAAAATGTTAATGTTCAACGATCTGGAACCAACCGAAAAGATCAGGATCTACGATACAGGGTATAGCTATAAAACCGACGAAGAAAAAACAAAATTACTGGTAGATTACCGTACGGGTGACGTTTACATTCCTAAAGTGGAACTCAAAGAAGCATTATTCAACATGGCGGAAGATTTTGTGAAGAGTATTTTAAATAAGACCGAACCGGTTTCTAATTCCAAATTGGGATTAGATGTCATAAAAATACTGGAAGCCTCTCAAATATCAATAAAAAACAAGGGAAAAGAAGTTAAGCTGTAACATGGAAACATTGAATGTAAACGAACCGCGTCAATCATTGGTAAATGTAAAAGTGGGTAAAGGTGTACGCATTTTTAATTTTGTGAACGCGTATGGCTGTAGCATTGATGATAATTCGAAGGTGGGTGCCTTTGTTGAAATTCAGAAAGGCGCTACTATTGGCAAAAACTGTAAGATCTCATCCCACACCTTTATTTGCGAAGGTGTGCACATTGAGGATAATTGTTTTATAGGACACGGCGTAATGTTTACCAACGATCTTTTTCCACGCGCCACCAACGCTGATGGTTCACAACAAACGGATGCCGATTGGAAAGTAATAGAGACTCGGGTTAAGAAAGGTGCCTCTATTGGAAGTAATGCCACTATACTCTGCGGAATAACCATTGGAGAAAATGCAATGATCGGGGCCGGCTCTGTTGTTACAAAAAATGTTCCCGATAATACTGTGGTAGTTGGAAATCCTTCAAAGATTATTAAACAAATAAAATAAAATGGAAAAAATTAATTGTCTTGATCTCAAAGGCCAGCACGACCAGGTAAAAAAAGAAATGTTTGAAGCTTTTGAGAAGGTATACGCTAAAACCGCATTTTCGGGAGGGCCATTTGTAGAGGAATTTGAAAAATCTTTCGCGCAGTATACTGGAACAAAATTTGCTGTTGGTGTAAATAATGGAACAACCGCTTTGCATTTAGCAATGCTTGCTTTGGGAATTGGGCATGGTGATGAAGTTATTGTGCCAGCTAATACATTTATTGCAACAGCTTGGGGCGTTTCACACGCAGGCGCCACTCCGGTCTTTGTGGATTGCGATGAAAATAATTGGGAAATAGACCCTAAAAAGATCGAAGAAAAAATTACATCTAAAACAAAGGCGGTTATTGGAGTACATTTATACGGAATGCCCTTTGATATCGACGCTGTAAAAGCGATCTGCGATAAACATAAATTGTTTTTAGTAGAAGATTCGGCGCAGGCACAAGGTGCGCGCTATAAAGGCAAAACGGTTGGCAGTTTTGGGGAAATGGCTTGTTTTAGTTTTTATCCTGGAAAAAATTTAGGCGCTTGCGGTGAGGCCGGCGGCATTACCACTAATAACGAAGTTTATTTAAAACATTTACAAAGTTTAAGAAACCACGGAAGTACGGTAAGATATTACCACGACGAGATCGGATATAATATGAGAATGGGCGGTTTAGAAGGGGCTTCTTTATCGGTTAAACTAAAATATCTGGAAGGATGGAACAACCGCAGAAGAGAAATTGCAAAACTTTATTTGTCCGGGATCAAAAACCCAAAAGTGAGAATGCAACAACAGCCGGATTGGGCCGACTCCATTTTTCATTTGTTTGTTGTTACTTGTGATGAGAAGGATAAATTGGTAAAGTATCTTCAGGATAATAATATTAACCCTGCGTTTCACTATCCTGTTCCTTGCCATTTACAAAAAGCTTATGCGCATTTAGGATACAAAGTTGGCGATTTTCCTAATTCGGAATTTCTGGCAGCGCATTGTATTTCTTTGCCAATGTATGCCGAACTTACCAACGAGCAGGTTAATTATGTTATGGATGCTTTAAATAAATTTTAAATGACCCAATTACTTAAGTTTCTATTGAATAGTAATGTTATCAGGACTCCAGATCACATAGGAAATAAATATGATTTAGTAACTGTATTGAGGATAAAGTTCGAAAATTGCAGGGTTACAGGTAATCCTGTTTGTGAATTGTAATGAAAGTAACCGTAATAATACCATTTTTAAATGAAGAGGAAAATATTCCGTCTTTGACGGAAGCATTGAATTCATTTTTTAAAACCGAAAAGGATTTTAAAGCGGAAGTTATTTTTGTAGACGATGGATCAACAGATAATTCAGTAAAATTGTTAAAGCAAGAAAAGCATGAGTTTTATCAAGGGAGAATAATTTCCTTATCGAAAAATTTTGGATCTCATGCAGCATTAAGAGCTGGAATACTTAATTCAACCGGAGATTATGTAACGTTTATGTATGCTGATCTCCAAGACCCTCTTTCGATTTTAAAAGATATGTTCGTTGCTTTTCAATCGGATGAAAAAAAGGAAATAATATGGGCCAGCAGGAGAAGTACCGAAAGTGGTTTGGCGGAGACTATTTTTTCTAAAACCTATGCAGCTTTAATGAAAAAGTATGTTTCAAAGCAATATCCGCAGAAAGGTTTCGATATTGTAATGTTCTCAAGGAAGGTAGTTGAAATACTAAACAAGAATGTAGAAGCTAATTCATCAATTTTCCTTCAAATATTAACGCTAGGATTTAAACACGATTTTATTTTTTACGATAAGCAACCAAGAAAAAAAGGAGTGTCGAAATGGACATTTAGTAAGAAAGTAAAGCTATTCATAGATTCCTTTGTGGCATTTTCATATGCGCCTATCCGTTTTGTGACTACCATTGGAATTATTTTATTTATTATTGGAGTAGCTTTCTCAGCTTATCTCATTGTCAGAAAAATGATTTATAACGATCTGGTTTCGGGATGGCCAATGCTTATTTCAATTTTGTCTATAGGATTCGGAATTACGAATATATCATTAGGCATTATTGCCGAATATTTATGGAGAACATTAGATGCAGCAAGAAATAGGCCTGTATTCATAATTGATAATATAATTGAATTGTAAGTAAAACTTGTAAAATGGATAAGATATTATCGGCGATTAAGAATTTAAATTTAGATCTGAAAGGAAAGGTGGTTTTAACAGAAGCGGCCACTGGGGCATATTCGGTAACACCAATAATTGCAGCTCTGGCAGGCGCTGAAGTTTATGCATTTACTAAAACCACAAAATACGGAACTGTTGATGTGGTAAAACAACAAACTGAGGATTTAGCCGCTAGATTCAAGAAGGATATTTCAATAACGATAATAGATGAGTTATCTCCCGAAATTATTTTCAAAGCAGATATTATAACTAATTCCGGACATTTAAGACCTTTAAATAGCGACAAATTAAAATATGCAAAGAAAAATGTGGTTATTCCTTTGATGTATGAAGCTTGGGAATGGAGACAATCAGATTTGGATATTGAATATTGTAAAAAAAATGCGATTAAGGTTGGTGCAACAAATGAAAGACATCCGGATATAGATGTATTTAATTATTTGGGAGATATGGCATTAAAAATGATATTAAATGCGGGTTTGTGTTTTCATAATAATAATTTTGTATTAATTTGCAATAATGATTTTGGCCCCTTTATTGCAAAAGTGCTTTCTAAAGTTTGTTCAAATTTAGGAGTGTGTGATACACCAGAAAACAAAAAAAAATATACCAATTTGGAAATAGATTGGCTAGGAGACTTTCCTAATTTTAAGATTCCCGAAAAATATAAAAATTGTGAAGCTGTTCTATTTACAGCATATCCATTTGATAAGAGTTGGGTAGGTGAAAGTAATGAGCCCATTTTGATATCCAAACTTAAAGAGCAGATTTCAAACCCTTTTATATTGCGTTATGCAGGAGATATTGACGAAAAAAGATGCAAGGATAAAATAAAATATTACCCTGAACATGTTCATTCCGGACACATGGGGATTTTGCCTTCTGAAATCGGTTATGATCCTATCATAAGATTGCAAACAGGCGGATTGAAAGTTGGTGAGGCATTAATTTCGGGGAATTATAAATTAAATAGCATTTCTCTTTTAGAACTTCTTTAGATGAACAAAAACATTATCGCTATTGGTCGTTCAAAATACCTTTATGATGCAATAAAACATTTGCATAATAAGAAATTTTCTTTTAAAGCAATTTTTACTGATACAGCTTATGAGGAGTATGAAATTAAACCACATGATTTTGAAATATTGGCGAAGGAAATTGGTGCAGATTTTTTTTTAGGAAATGATATTCGTTCCTCAGATCTGATTAATTTGATAAAAGAAAACAATATTAAATTGGCAATTAGTGCAAATTGGAAATATACTATACCAAAACAACAACTCGATCTATTTGAATATGGTATTTATAATTATCATTTGGGAAATTTACCAGATTATAAGGGAAATGCTACAGTAAATTGGACAATTATAAATAAATGAGCGACGAACTCGACACCGGTGATGTAATTTCAAAAAGGGCAATTCAAATAAACGAAAACACCTATATAGAAGAAATATTAAGAAAAGCCGAAGCCGATGCCCCTTTTCTTTTTGAAGAAGCATTGGATAGACTTTTTGAAGATCGTAATTATTTTTTGGAAAAAGGTTCTGAAAAAGGCTTAAGATGTTATCCGAGATTACCGGAAGATGGTCAGATCGACTGGAAAGATGATGTAGTTATAGTTCATAGATTGATCAGAGCGACTTCACATCCCTATAAAGGAGCGTTCTCTACTTTAAATGGGGAAAAAATTATTATTTGGAAGGCAGATATTATAAAGCAAAATAATAGATTCTTGGCAATACCCGGACAGGTTACTTTGATTAGAAAAGACACAGGAAGTGTTGTAGTGGCTTGCAAGGATGGAATGCTGGAAATTAAGGAAATTGAAATGAATGGAAAATTACTTCTTCCAGCAGAAATTATTAAAAGTATTCGGGTCAGGTTTAAATAAATTTTAATGAATAATATTAAAAACTCAACAATTTTTGTTAGCGGCGGCGCTGGGTTCATAGGATCCTATGTGATCGAAGAACTTCTAACACACCACCCAAAAAAAATAATTATTCTCGATAACCTGATCCGTGGAAGTTTCGAAAACATGAAGACGTTTAAGGATCATCCGGCCATTACTTTTATTGAGGGCGACATACGTGATAGTAGTATCCTCGAAAAATGTGTTGCAGGTTCCGATTTTGTATTTCACATGGCAGCCTTGCGTATAAATGCCTGCGCAGCTAACCAACACGATGGTTTTGAAGTAATGTTACAGGCTACGTTCAACCTGGCGAATTTATGCGTAAAACATAAGGTAAAAAAAGTGATCTATTCTTCCAGCGCTTCGGTATATGGCTTGGCACAGCATTTTCCTACACCCGAAAGCGATAACCCATATAATAATCAAACATTTTACGGCGCCGCTAAAATGTGGGGAGAACAACTATTCCGCTCTTATAAATTTATGCATAATTTAGATTATGTGGCTTTACGCTATTTCAATGTTTACGGACCCAAAATGGATACCGATGGAAAATACACAGAGGTAATGATCAAGTGGCTCGATTGTGTGCGGGATAAGAAGCAACCCGCTATTTTTGGCGACGGTACCGATAGCATGGATTTTGTTCATGTAAAAGATGTGGCTCATGCAAACGTATTAGCATTATTGAGTGATGTAACCGATGAGGCCTTTAACGTGGGCGATCAGGTAGAAACCAATTTAAAACAAATGCTTGTTGCCTTATTAAAAGTAAATAATTCTGATCTTAAACCCGTATATAAAGAAGCTAATTCCATAAATCCTGTAAGTCGCCGTTTGGCGGATATTTCAAAGGCAAACAAATTATTGGGATATGCGCCAGCCATTTCATTGGAGGAAGGCTTAAGAGAATTGTCAAGTTGGTATTTCCAAAAACAATCCGGCCTTCGCAATAATGCTTCGGCGGATAAAAAAATATAAAATGATAGCAATAGCCAAACCGTATTTAACCAAAGATGAAGCTCAGTTAGCTTACGATACTATTTTAAGCGGATGGGTTACACAAGGACCTAAAGTGCAGGAATTCGAAGAGAAATTCGCGAAATACGTTGGAGCAAAATACGCCGCCGCCGTTTCTAATTGCACTACCGCGTTACACCTGGCAATGATCGTAGCCGGAATAAAAGAAGGCGATGAGGTCATTTGTCCGAGTTTGAGTTATGTAGCAACCGCTAATTGCATTAAATATGTTGGCGCCACCCCCGTTTTTGCGGAGGTAAACCAGCAATATAATTTAGATATAAAAGATGCTGAAAAGCGGATCACAAAAAGAACGAAAGCTATTTTGCTGGTTCATCAAATAGGTATGCCTGCCGATATTGACGCATTTGCGGCACTTTGTAAAAAACATAATTTATTATTGATTGAAGATGCGGCCTGCGCGGCAGGATCTGCTTACAAAGGAAAAAAGATAGGTTCGCATTCCGATCTGGTTTGTTTTTCGTTTCATCCACGCAAAGTAATTACTACCGGAGATGGTGGAATGATCACTACGCCAAGAGAGGATTATCAAAAACGCATTAAATTATTACGCCAGCATGCTATGTCGGTAAACGATAGAGAACGCCATACTTCCGGAAAAATAATTTTTGAAGATCATTTGGAAGTGGGATATAATTATCGCATGACCGATATTCAGGCGGCGGTAGGAATTAAACAATTGGAAAAACTCGACCATATAATTTCCGAAAGACGAAAGATCGCCAAAAAATACCTCGACGCTTTTAAAAGTATTGATTCGGTTATTTTACCAACTGAGCAGGAAGGATATTTTTCAAATTATCAATCTTTCTCACTTTACCTTAAACCAAACGCGAAGTTGTCGAGAAATGATCTTATGCAAGCGTTGTTGGAGGCCAGTATTTCTTCCCGCCGTGGAGTTATGACCGCTCACCGGGAAAGCGCTTATAAGAACCTTAATGTGAAATTGCCTTTTTCTGAAGATCTTTGCGATAACAGCATCATTATCCCGCTGTATTATCCTATGGAAGAAAAGGATTCGGATCTTGTGATCTCTACCATTAAAAAACTTTTAGCTTAGTCCTTGATCAAAACACTTTCCCGTTTCGAGATCTATGGTTCAATAGTATTCTTTATTGTCTTTTGTGTTTATTTTTTTCCATCATTCAATAATGAAATGCGGGTGCACGATACCTTTGATGGAAATTTCCCAATAAGACATGCTCTGATCCAATCGGGACATTTTTTTGATCTCAATCCAAATAGCATTGTTCCCGGCAGCATGAATGGTTTGCCCCGCGGTGTTTTTCCGCGTTTTACCGAGATCACAAGCGTTCTCATGTTTTTATTTGGCTCGTTGAATGGATATGCACTGACATTTTTATTGGTGCGTTTCCTGGCTTTTTTAGGAATTTATTTATTTGGCCGCGACCACCTCAATATTAAAGATGACAAAAAGGGTTTATTGCTAATGATCGCTTTTGCTTACGCCTGTTTACCTTTTTTTGTAATGCATGGGTTAACAGTTGCAGGTATCCCATTAGTGTTGTGGGCTTTTTTTAATATTACTAAAAACCAAAGAACCGGAATGTCGTACCTTGTATTTACGCTCTTTGTATTATGGTCAAATTTTGTATTGGTAGGAGTACATAGTATTTTTTTATTGGGAACATTGTTCCTTTATTTTTCATGGCACAATAAAAAGATCCAGTGGAAATTATTACTGGCAATTATGTTTATAGGTACGCTTTATATTCTTTCTGACTACATGCTTATTTACCTTCACTATTTTAATAAGGATTTTCATTCTTCCAGGGGCGAATTTGATAAATTTTTAGGTTTGAATTTCAATGGTGTCATTGGAAATTCGGCAAAATTATTTTTTACAGGCGATTATTCAACGGCAAATTACTTTGGTTACTTGTTTATCCCGTTCATGCT
>JBGASH010000322.1:0-2694 GCA_044229775.1 Bacteroidia bacterium | reverse complement strand
ATAACAAACCGGGCAAAGTTGTGTAAAAGCCCACCGCGAAACGCGAGAGCATCCGCCAAAGGAATTGAAATATTGAATAATGACAGAAATGGGCAAAGCCTGATTCGGGTTTGCGAAAGCAAATATGTTCTGCAAAAAATTAAAGCTTAACATGAATAAAGGAAATTCCCGTTATTATTCAAAAAACAGGATGGGGTGTCATGTTCCAAGGTTGGCGAACTGAGCATTTGCAGGTTGTGGTACGTTCGATGCGTACACGCTCCACAAAAAATTAGTAATTAAACACTAAGTGTTATCTGTTATTCATTTCGGTGGTATTGAATAACACAAAACACAAAATGAAAGATCTTAAATGAAAGGACAAAAAACACGAAATAATAAATCCGAAATAATGAATAATTTCATCACATATTTACCATTGCCAGGTCCGGGCAACAACGGAACAAACCGTTCTACAGTGCGCGCGCGTTTAAACGGCGTATTTGTTGGACGTGCTGTTGCTACCCGTTTCCGAAAAGTAAAGCGTGATGTGCGTGCTATTAAAAAAGGGCCTCGTGCAACTTTAAAGCGAACAAACCATGCTAATAAGCAAAGTAAACACATCGGCCTAAGTCGGTCTGTTTTTGTTCAATACAAAATGTAAACTGAAATATATCTACTATGGCAATCCGGCCTCATAGGGTTTTGGGTTAAAAAAATTTACGCTCTGCAAGATCACGATAATTTGTGTCTCTCGCTTTGCGATCAAATTATCGCTTGCAGGCGCGTAAATTTTCCCAAAAGCCTATGGTGCAATCGGGATGATTTTTTTGGTTCTTTTGCATCAAGGCAAAAGAACGGAAGAAATTAATGTTTAAAGGTTGGACAAGTCGCATTTGTTTTTTTGGAGTGATGTGTGGCGCAAGAACACAGGCATAAAAGGCCTAGGATAAGCAAGAGAGCTGAGTACTATTTTGCTTTTCATAAGGATCTAGTACAAATATAACGGACTTACCCGAACCTGGTTACTTTAAAGATCTTTTAATTAACAATATTCTTGTTCATTAAAATTTAATTATATTATTAATTATCAATTAATTGCAAATATTGTCTTTGAGATAAATAAACAATATTGTTTACATATAATTGATTATATTTGTGTATGATAAGCAATATATCCCTAATAAAAGGAATTCATCCCGGTTTTATTTTGGAACGCGAATTAAAAAAACACAAGATCGCGAAAGGAAGATTTGCTATCTCTCTTGATGAGTATCCTCAAACATTAGTATCTATTACAAAAGGTAAACGCAACATGAATACTTCTTTGGCTTTAAAAATTGAAAGGGCTTTGGGTATGGAAGAAGGTTATTTGATGATACTGCAAACTTATTACGAAATAGAGCTCGAAAAAAAGAAGCAGAATACAGCGCGCCCCGATCTGTCAAAAATTAGAAAGATATTATTTTGGGATACTACTTTCGATAAGATCGATTGGGAAAAACATAAACGCAGTATCATCAAACGCGTTTTTCAAAGAGGAAATGAAGAAGAAAAAAATGAGATCAAAAGATTTTACGGACAAGAACTTATTGATTCTGTAGTAAAGAAAAATGCCTGATCAATTATATTATAACACGGTAAGTCCTTACCTGCATAAAGTTTTGAAGCAACTAATGGCTACAAAAGAGTTTGAGAAGTTTAGACTCGTTGGAGGAACTTCTTTAAGGCTGCAAAGAGGCCATCGCTTTTCCTTAGATATAGATCTGTTCACTGATGAAAAATATGGATCACTCGATTTTAAAACCATAGATAAGTATTTACAAGATCACTTCCCCTATATACAAAGCAGCCATGTTGAAGAAATTGGAATGGGCAGATCTTACTTCATTGGTGAAAGCCGGGAACTAAGTGTGAAGTTGGATGTTTTTTATACTGACGACTACATCACCCCTGTATTAGAAATAGATGGCATACGTTTAGCAAGCGTGCAAGAAATTATTGCCATGAAGCTCGATATCGTAAGCCGGGGCGGAAGAAAAAAAGATTTTTGGGACATTCATGAAGTACGGGAAGATCACTCCTTTAAGGATATGCTAAAGTTACACCAAAAAAGATTCCCTTATGGACACGATCCCAAACTCATAAAAAAGCAGTTCTCCAATTTTGAAATTGCCGATGAAGAACCGGACCCTGAATGTTTAAAAGGGAAAAAATGGGAAATTATCAAATTAGACATGATCGATCTTGTTAAAGCACATTAACAGGACAATCACTGACAAAAGGCCGAAAGCGTTGAAAAGCGCTGGAGAACGCTTTTCAGCCGGAGCAAATATTTACATCTGAAAATAAATTTTAATTAAAACCCACACTTGTTAGGTGTGGGTTTATTCCGGGAAGATTATTTATTACCTCTTCCGCCGCCTGATGGATTACCGGTTGTGCTTGGAGCATTTACCAGTCCGCTACTTTTTCCCATTTTTTTTAGTTTATTAGTTAGGTCTACTCTTTTGTTTTCGACATCCACACCGATTAATCTAAAGGCAATCGGACCTTTGAATAACTACTTTGACTTTTTGATACAGATAATTGGTTTGGGAAGGAATTTCTCATCCTCCTGGTTCAATTGTCTTGATCGACTGTCAAGTGCTGCTTTGTAGGCTGGATTGTTTGGATTTTTAACATCTGCCCTTGGATTTGGTTTTTTACTCATAA
>JBGASH010000321.1:0-2547 GCA_044229775.1 Bacteroidia bacterium | reverse complement strand
CACGCTCGATATAACCGATTTTGTTGGAAAAACCATTAAAGGTAATACAAAGATCAAGTTCACTCCCAAAATGAATAACCAAAACCGTTTGCGTTTAGATCTTTTGAAACTTATAGTAGATAGCGTAAAAAAGAATACTACTGTATTAACCTATGGTTATAACGATACGGTGCTTAAAGTAAATTTACCAACCGCCATGAATATTTTGGACACGGCTGAGGTTATTGTTTATTATCATGGCACGCCACAAGGCGATGCTTCCGGCTGGGGTGGATTTTATTTTACCGGAAATTATGCCTTTAATTTAGGAGTAGGATTTGCCGCCAAGCCCCACACTTATGGAAGAGTGTGGTTTCCATGCTTCGATAATTTTGTAGAAAAAAGTTTATATGATTTTGTTATTACTTCCGATACCTCCAAACGCGCGTATTGCAATGGGGCATTGGTTAGCGATATATCTGTGGGAAGTAAACGTACCAGAACATGGACCATGAACAAAGAAATTCCGAGTTATCTAGCTTCGGTGGCCGTGGCGCCATATACGCAAGTAACATGGACCACTTCTGTTTTATCAGGAACCATTCCTATTATTTTAGCAGCGGTACCTGCCGATACAACGTCATTGAAAAATGGTTTTGTGAATTTAAAATCCGCTATTTCCGGTTTTGAAAATTATTACGGTCCTTATATTTGGAATCGTGTTGGCTATGTAGTAGTTCCTTTTAGCAGTGGCGCCATGGAACATCCAACTAATATTGCGTATCCGCAACCCCTTATTGGTAGTTTGGCTTACGAAGCGGATGTGATGGCGCATGAATTGTCTCATCATTGGTGGGGCGATAACATGACCTGCGAAACGCAGGAAGATATGTGGCTCAACGAAGGCATGGCCACATACAGCCAATATTTATTTAAAGAATGGAAATACAATTACCAGCAATACATTACAGATGTAAAGAACACGCATGATAATTTGGTTTGCAGGGCGCACGTAACGGAAAAAAAATATTGGGCAGTTTCAGGTGTTCCGCATCAATATACTTATGGCGATCATGTGTATAAAAAAGGAGCCGATGTGGCACATACGTTAAGAACTTATATGGGTGATGCCGCTTTTTTTGCGGGATTAAAATATGTGCAGGTGCAAAAGGGATTGAAGAACATGAACAGTATTGAATTCAGGAATCTGTTGCAAACATCATCCGGACAAAACCTCACTGATTTTTTTAATAATTGGGTTTTATCGGGTGGATGGCCGCATTTTTCTATCGACTCTATGAAGTATACCGCAGCAGGTGGCGGCAGTGTTATCGCTACGGCGTATATAAAGCAAAAGTTAACGGGTTGCACTACCAATTACAGCAATGTTCCTTTGGAGCTTACTTTTTTTGATAATGGTTGGAATAAAACAGTTCGCAACATTGTAATGAGTGGCGCCAATCAAACATTTACTATGTCGTTGCCCTTTAATCCGATCTATTCGGCCATCAACTTCGATTCTAAAATAAGCGATGCCATTTCGCACGAATATAAAACCATCAAGAACACCGGTAATTATAATTATACTTTAGGCCGCGCGCTTTTATTGGTATCGAATAAAGGAGCCGATTCTTCATTTATCAGAATAGAACATAATTTTACTTATCCCGACCCGGTTAAGAATAACAATATGAAAAATTATAAACTCCATACCCAAAGATATTGGAAAGTGGATGGGATATTGAGTCCGGGTTTTGTTTCAAAGATCCGTTTTAATTTCGACGTATCGGTTAGTTTTAATATGGATACCTGCTTGGCTAAACCTAATGCCGATAGTTTGATCCTCGTTTACAGGCGAAATGCGGCCGACGACTGGACAGCCGTAAAATATTTTACGCAATTTAGTCCGGGAATGATCTCCGGTTATATTCAGGCCGATACTTTAAAGTTGGGAGAATATACTTTTGCTAATAAACAAGGTTCAGGAACAATTGGGATCAAGAGCCTCACTGAAAAACAAAATAAACTAAAGGTGTATCCAAATCCGGCCAGTAACCAATTGAATATTGCTATTGATAATTTTAAATCGGGAACAAAAGAGGTGGTTGAAATAAAGAATGCTGAAGGAAAGGTAATTTATGTTCAGAATGTAAGATCAGGTTCCCTCAATGTTGATTGTTCAACTTTTTCAAAAGGTGTTTACTTTGTTAATCTGCTAAACGATGGAAAGGTAATTTCCAATCAAAAAGTGGTGTTGGAGTAGTTTAGTGTCTCGCATTTTTTTATTTATCTACCAGCTTTAACCATTTTTTAAGAACAGCTTTTAATGCTTTTTCTTTTGCCTTCACGTCTTTAAGGTCTTTAAAAATAACGATCCTTCGCCCGTCTTTATAATCTCCCTCTAAAAATCCACTGGTATCTTTTACTTTTGCGCCGCTGGGGAAAACCAATAGGATCCGATTTTTAAAAAGATTGAACACCACCATTTCTCTTTTGTATTCCTTGGGATCAAAGGCTTTCATTTCGCCGGTATAATAAAAGCTGGGATTATTCCATTTAATGCGTTCC
>JBGASH010000320.1:0-2632 GCA_044229775.1 Bacteroidia bacterium | reverse complement strand
TGTGTTCTATTTTATGAGAATTTATTTTCTTCAGCATCTCTTTCGCGAATAGCATCCACAAAACAATTCCGGCAACCGAGATCACAACGTAAATTGATGCTACCAGTAAAATGTATTTTACACCGGCCTCGCCGGCCAATAAAAAATAGCCTTCTATTTCGAGGCAAGGCGATAAGAACATTCCTAATACCAATACCCCAATGATCTTTCGCGGATCCATTTTAGCCATCTCGCCTTCGTTATGTAAATGAAAATGATTATGCTTGTGATGGCGAATGATGAAAATTAGCCCCATAACGATCAGCAACGACGAAAAAACGATCTTGCTTACCATTTCGTAATGCTCGTTCAGTTTATAACTTAAACCACCAATTGCTATTCCCAATAGCACTGTACTTAAGGCGTGTGCCAATGCTGATACAAGGGTAATACGCAAAGTATAACTATTGCTCCACCCGAATTTTTTTTCAAATGCTAGAATAGGGATCCAGTGGCTCGGAATTAAAGCATGAAGTATACTAATGGTCAAAGTACCTATGATGAGTTGTGAGATCATTTTTACGAGAGAGTGAAATTAAGAAAATAAACGATACGCCCTTACTTTTAGTATTAAGGACAACAAATCGGGTGATGTGACCGTGATATAATAAAAAAGCCCCGGTTGATGCCGGAGCCTTTAAAATTATTTAGAGGAATTACTGTTTAATGATCACTGTTTTGTAAACTCTGCTACCTTCATTTAATACTTCTACAAAATAACTGCCGTTAGCCAGTTTACTTACATCAACCTGTTCTGCATTCTGATCAATTTGTTTTTCAATGATCAGTTTACCTACATTATCAAATACTTAAGCGTAACACGGTCGTTATTATTCAGCTAAAAAAGTAAAATAATCTTTAACCGGGTTAGATAAATGGTCATATTGCTATAAAAAACTTGCTCGTTGATACCTGCACAAGTACTCACGTTAATGGTGATAGTGTTAAACCCATTACAAGAACCTGTAACTCCTTGCACCGAATACGTAGTGGTAGAACCGGGACTAAACGTGGCGGGATTAGAAGTAATACCACCAGGATTAAATGTATAGCTTGTTGCGCCCGACGCCTGCAATGTAGCGCTTTGACCCGAACAAATAAACGTATTGGATGCGGCAATGGTCACCGTTGGTCCCGGAGAAACAGAAGCCGTTACCGGAGTAGCCGGACTCTTACAAGCATCTTTTTGTACCTGCCAGTTATAATAGAAATAAAAATAACCGTTTTGTGAAGCACTTGTTCCGGTTACGCTAACCAAACCACCAATATTATATGGGAAAGAGTTGGCACCTGTACTGTTGCGGTAAAAATTACAAGTTGATGAACCACTTAATCCTAATTGGTAACCCGATCCAGGATTGAGTGGCATATTCAAAGTAAGCGTATTAATACCAATAGCGCAATTAATAGTTGTACTGGTAAGTACAGCCGCATTCACGTCGCGTAATTCAATCGTACGGTTACCGGCGGTAGAAGCATAAACTATTACTGTACGAAGTGTACAAGGTTGAAACACGTCAAAAATATCGTATGCGTAATTGCCGGTGAATACAGCGCTTGTTCCAATAGCGGTACTAGTTGGTGCGCCAAACACCGGTGCGTTGGTGGAGGTGTTAACTACGTAATATGTAGTATTAAAATTGATAAACGGTGTAGTATAATTAGTCCCAATATTTAAAGGCACACCGGTTGGTGTAGGTGTAGCATACCAGTAAAGCTGCGAACTGCCACTGGCCGACAAACTAACTGTACCACCACCACAAGCGGTTGAACCACCGGTTCCGGAAGGAGAAGGCGGTGTTGTAATTGTTATGTAAGCATTTTTAGTAATAGAATCGGTAATACAACCTGTAGCTTTTAGCTTTACGTTAAAGGTACCGCTGTTAGTATAGGTGTGGGTAGCGTTTACAACGGTTCCGGTTGAAGTACTTCCGTCGCCATAAGTCCAGGTATAATTTGTTCCGCCCACAGTTGAATTATTAAAATTTACTGTTACAGGTACAGAACAAAAAGAAGTTCCTGCTGCCATAAAATCAACCACGCCATAAGGTTGCCCTACTCCAACAGCATACCATGCCATGGTTGTTTGAACAACTTCGTTAGAACAGTTGCCATATAGATCTTTTGCAGCCTGAATACATGCGGCACGAGCAGCAACATACCCGGTGCTTGGTACAAAATAAACCGTTAAAGCGCGGAAAGCGATCTTAGCGGCTTTTGCCATAGTAATTCCGGTTACAGTGTAGGTTTTAGAGTTATCATTTGTTCCGCTTCCACCAACACTTAATAAGTAGTACCAGAAATTAGCAGGACCCGCATTATTGTGAGGCTCGCCTGCAAAATCCCAATATTGCCCTAAATAACAATTAGGGTCGGTCATTGATTTTGGATTTTGCATATTACGAATTCCAAGATTATTTGGTGTAATATCTTTACCCATGACCCAGTCCCATTGCGTTGGACGGGCATAATTTTCAATGGTAGTTCCAAAAATATCACTCCATGCTTCATTAAGCGCATCTGGTTCGCCTGAGCCTCCACCATTCAATCCACCGGTGAAATTGGTTAACCCGTGTGTAATTTCGTGTCCGCA
>JBGASH010000039.1:0-21032 GCA_044229775.1 Bacteroidia bacterium | reverse complement strand
TAGTGGTTTGAATATTTTGTTGTTGATTGATTCCGTGAGGGATCACGTAGTTAACAGGTGTTTATTGTCCGTTCTCCTGAACACTTACACCCGATACGTCAAACGAAGTGGTGTTATCATCATTGGCAATATACTCGCCTGGTTTGGTAAGATCAAATTGGTAACGACGCCAGTCGCTACGAACCATTTCAAAACGTGCTAAACGCACTACCACAGGTTTCTCAAAACCTTTCATGTAAACGCGCATAAAACGAATGGAGTTAAAACCTTCAATACCACCTACAGTATTTTCGAATTGCGAAATAGGAATTTTAAACTGGTACCAGGTAACTTTTTTAGTGATGCCTTCTACATCGGGTGTTCTTTCAAATTTGTCAACAATAAAGTTATTACCAACAAGGGCAAGGTCTTGTTTCGAAATTTTAATATGGTACTGATAATAGTTTTCCGTTTCACTTAAAGTGTTGTCTTTGTTAACATCTTCAATGTTTGGTACGTTAGAGGCGCTGGTAGAATAACCCGCGCTGTTTATTTTTTTGTATTGCTCTTCGGTTGGTGAGTTGCCCTCAGGATTATTATATCTACTGTAACGGGTTAAAGTAGAGTCTTTATTAGAATCGTAATCATCACCTCTGAAGAAATGGTAGTTATCAGATGAAGGATCGTCTAAAAACTGTTTATTTAATTTAGCGTTGGCATCAAGACCAGCTGTTGTGATGAGGGAATTGAATCGTGTTTTTTCAGCGGCATCATCCAAACCATCATAACCTACGTCCTGATAAGGCCTGTCATTAACATCAGATGAAAAGGCATTAGTTATTGGAGGCAATGTTGGCACTAAGGCAATGTTGGTTGAGAAAGTTGGATTTGCAGAACTAGCGGCAGATTGGCCAGGGATCCCGTTCTCGTAGCTCATACGGCCGTCTTTCAAAATGTCTTCCGAAATATTTCCAAGGTTAATATACATGTCGCCACTAGGAGGACTGTTGGCGTCCATGTCGGGATGAGTAGTGCTGTTATAATCATCGTTGAACGGGTCCATCATCCAGAACTGGATGTACTCAATATTAGCCGCTTGAAAATCGTTGGTCTCTAACCGTCTCATGATACCACCCCAACGACTTTCAGGAAGATTTAATCGCCCCGTACTTTTATTAACGCCGGCAGATTTGGCATTGATATCCGGATCAATATCCATGTTATAAGGTCCGCGTTCATTTGGATAAAAGCCAAGATCTAAAACAGGAAGCACTACAGGCTGGCCGTTAGGTGGGGTTTTGCCCGGGAACAATTCAGTTTCCAAAATTTGACGATACAGGTTATTGGAATAAATATTTTTGTCGTAATACGACGGTGTGATGCCCTGCCCCTGTGTACGAGTTAAAGATGGGTCAATGGTATACCAGTTAAAACGGGCGCGGTTCTTGCCGGTTCTTATGTCGTCGGTAAAATTAGCTTCGGGGAATAAGGCCGGTTGTCCTTGCGGGATACTTGCCATGTACCACGATTGTGGATTACGAATATCGATGATGGAAACGCTTCCTTCAAAATCGTCAACATATGAGTTTCCGTTTTTACCGATAGCGGCGGCGTTACCCGGGATCAATTGCGCGAATTCACCCTGAGTAGTGATGGAACTCATTTCTTTTGTGTCGATAAGAGGGATCTTATCAATGAGGCGGGTTAAAAATGGGGCTTCTGTTTTGTAATTGTAATCGGTTCCCCAAACAATATTGGAAACGGGCTCATCACCGGTACTTACTTTTTGCGTTACCGGTTTTTCGGCAAAGCGTAAGAATGTTCCGCCCAGCGTGAGGTCACGGTTCACTTTATAATCTAAACGCGTTCCCATTAAACTTTTTTGCTGAATATTAAATAGCGAGTTGCTCTCAACCGAAACTTTGATCTGCGAACCACTGTTCAAGATCCCCTCGTTAATGATCTTAACCCTTCCTAAAGTATAGTCAACAGTATAATCGGTGTTTTCGTTAAGGCGTACACCATTAGCGGTTACTACTACAGCGCCTTGCGGAATATTCAACGCGTTCAAAGAAATTTCGGAACCCGAGGCCGATTTATAAGAACCTTTTATTTTGTACCGATTTTTTTCGGGTAACTGCTGCGCAGACACTCTTGTGGAATCGTACAGTTCCTGAAATACATATTTATTCGCATTCGGAAAATCATCCGATGAGAATTTAGACTTTATAGTTCCTGCAAATGGCTCAATGGTTTTAAAATAAATACGGCCGTTAGCGGGATTAATGGTAAAGCCGGGAAGAAAATCGAAAATACCGTCGGAGTACTTATCACCGTTAACGCTTAATTTATCACAATCTAAAACGCGGATCAATTGCTGGCCGTTCACTGCGCCAAATGGTAAGTAAGGAATGTCTACTCCTGTTTCGATGTTATTATAAAAAACATCCAGCTTAAAATCCTGTGCGTTTAAGTTGTAGGCACCAAGCGAATAAACGTTCTTCATCATGAGGTCCCAGGTAGGATAGCGCACGTTAACCGTTGAGGGTTTTAATAATTTACAAAATAAGGCTTTGGTATTGTCGGGTATTTGATCGCTGAACTCACCAACCTGGTACGTTTTTCCATTATAAGTTAACTGATAAGAAACCGCTAACACCTGGTCGTTATTCAATGCCTGATTTAATGAAATGTAACCAAGGCGATTATTGATGGTAAATTCTGTGCTGTTCAAACGACGCGCACTCATGATCTTGTCAAAATCTCTTCCCTGAACCATGTAACCTGTACCTGTACAGGTGTTGGTACCAAACGCCATACCGGTTAAAGTTCCTGGCGCAGTGGCTGCATTACGGTCGGCTAATATACCAAACGAAGGGTTAGAAATGTTATAGTATAAATTGCTGGCACCGTTAGAGGGAATATTACCAATACTATCTTCAACAGCATAAGCATTTGGTTGAATACAACCCGAACCTAAGCCGTATTTTTTTAAATAAGGATGAACGTGCGAAGAGTCTTCGCCAAGATCTTCAAAAGCGATAAGCGAACGGGTTTGTTCCTGATTACCGGTTTGATTTAAAATATAAACTTCCACTTTGGTAATTACAACAGGGGTATTCATTACCGGTAATGTCGACATCCAGTAATCATAATTATCACGGAAGTATTGTCCTAAGAAATAATGTTTGTTGGTTTCGTAGCTATCAGCATTAAGATTGAAATATTGAGTTTGAGCGCCACCCTGAACAGTTACCTCTTGTTTTTTTCCGCGTTGCTGCGATAAAATGGCGGTAGCGGTTAATTTACCAAACTGTAATTGTGTTTTAATACCAAATAAACTTTGACTTCCGGTGATCAATGAACTGTTCAAAGGAAGGGTTACGTTACCTGCTTCAATTTTTTTGATGATCTCGTCTTCGTAACCGGTGTAATCTAATTTGATCTGGTTTTCCCAGTCAAAAGAAGCTTCGGTATTGTAGTTAGTGGTAATTTTTAATTTGTCACCGATCTTTCCAATTAAGTTTAACTGGATGCGCATATTGAAATCGAAGTTGGTAACCTTTTGCTGACGCTGAGGTATAGCAGGGTTTAATGTTTTGTTACGGTTAAGTCCAAAGATCAACTCCACTGTTCCGGTTGGGCGAATATCAACGGTATTACCACCAAAGATACGATCGAATAATTCGTTATTGATCTGCAGTTTTGGTACAATGCCTTTGCGTGTTGTGCTGTTAACATCATCGGCTTTAATGCGCGTACGCCAATGATCATGCACCGCTTTTTTGAACATGTAATCCTGGTAATCTTCAAAATCAATGTAAGTGTCGGGACGGTAACGTTCGTTGCCAATTTTTTGAGTAACGTTGTACGAATTGGTTTTAGGATCGTACTCAGTGTCAGTTTTTACGTTAGAAGGGGTGTTAAGATATAATTTGCTTTTATCATCAAACTGCGGTTGACGGCCATTGTTATCTTTAAAATTGTAAGGAAGTTTAACGGGTTCTTTATCGGGAGGGGAGTCAACCGGTAAAGTAATGTTTTTTGATGGTTTAAAGTACGGATTCGCTAATGATTGATTAGCGTTGGAATTAAACACAATGCCCATTAATGCGGAAGAGGCCGTGCCAAAAACCAAAAATTTTAATAATCCGTTAACCTTCACTGCTTAAATAACTAAATGTTTTTTAAAGTTGCTTTTATGAGTGCCTCAACATTTTCGGTACTTAAACCTTGCTGTTTTATGGTCCTTTCCAGAGCCTTTTCGGCTGCCATTTTAGGAAAACCAAGAGTCACCAGTGCCAATAACGCCTCATCACGGTTTTTATTGTACGAATTCGACAAAATTTGGGACATTCCGCCCTCGTGTTTTCCGAGTTTTCCTTTAAGATCTACGACTATGCGCTGAGCCGTTTTTTCACCAATTCCCTTAATGCTTTTAAGAAGGGTTACATTGGCGGTATTAATGGCGCCCGCAATTTCGTTTGGCGACAACGATGAGAGCATTAACAAGGCGCTTGCACCGCCAACACCCGATACGGATATGAGTTTTCTGAATAATTCAAGCTCGTCGAGATCGTGAAAACCGTAATAGCGCGGATTATCATCGCGCACAAAAACACTTTCGGTAAAAAGTTTAGAATGCTCTTTTCCCTGTAAAGAAGAATAAGTATTTAAAGAAATTAATAGACCATATCCCACACCGTTGCATTCAATAGTGGCACGAGCAGGATTGAGTTCTGTTATTTTTCCGGTAACGTAAGCTATCATTTTTTATTCTGTGCGTCAACTACCGAAATAATGATCATGTTTACAATTTCACGTACAGAAGAACCAAGCTGCAATACGTGTACCGGTTTTTTTAATCCCATTAACACCGGACCAATAGCTTCGGCGCCTCCTAATTCCTGCAATAATTTGTAAGCAATGTTACCGGCTGCAAGATTCGGAAAAATAAAGGTGTTCACATTCTTATCCACTAAGGTGCTAAAATCAAATTGTTCTTTCAATAAATTATTATTGATGGCAAAATTTGCCTGAACATCGCCGTCAACGATCAAGCCCGGATAATTTTTATGCAGGATACTTACAGCTGCCGCCACTTTATCGGGCGTTTCGCCGCTCACTGACCCAAAATTAGAATAAGAAAGCATGGCGATGCGCGGAATGATATTGAATTGTTTAACGGTTGTGGCAGTTAAAACGGCAATGTCGGCTAGCTCTTGCGCCGTTGGATTAATATTCATAGTGGTATCTGCAAAAAAGTAAGGACCCTTTTTGGTTACCATAATGTATAATCCGGCTACGCGACTAACACCTTCTTGTACGCCAATCAATTCTAAAGCGGGTTTAATTGGAGCACCATATTTTCGGGTAAGGCCCGAGATCATGGCGTCGGCTAATCCGATCTCAACCATCATCGCGCCAAAATAATTACGATCGCGCATTAATTTTCGTGCTTCGTATTGCGTTAACCCGCGACGTTGACGTTTACGCCAAAGCAAATCACCAAACTGGTGACGCTTGTCTTCTTCTTCCGGAAACAATGGATCAATGATGGGTGTATCGCCCAGATCCAACTGGTACTCATCTAATATTTTCAGAATTTTTTCTTTGTTACCTAATAAAATTGGTTTCGCAATTCCTTCATCGCGCACTACCTGAGCGGCTTTTAAGATCTTATACGTGTCCGCTTCGGTAAACACCACGCGTTTAGGATTGCTTTTGGCTTTATTGGCCAGGCTGCGCATGAGCTTATTATCTTTTCCAAGGCGGTTATCTAATTCAGTTTTGTAGGCTTCCCAATCGGTGATCTTTAATTTGGCAACGCCGCTATCAATGGCTGCTTTTGCAACGGCAGCTGATACAGCCGAGATCAAACGATTGTCAATCGGTTTGGGAATGATATAATCAGGACCAAAACTTATATTCTTTGAGCCGTAAGCTAAGTTCACATAATCGGGCACGTGTTCTTTCGCTAAAGCTGCAATGGCTTTTGTTGCCGCTAATTTCATTTCTTCATTAATGGTTGTTGCACGAACATCCATTGCACCTCTGAAAATGAAAGGAAATCCTAACACGTTATTTACCTGATTAGGATGATCGCTGCGGCCAGTTGCCATAATAATATCGGGACGGGCTGCAATGGCTTCTTCATAAGAAATTTCGGGAGTAGGATTTGCTAATGCAAACACGATACAGTTCTTAGCCATGCTGCGAACCATTTCGGGTTTTAAAATATTTCCTTTTGATAATCCTACAAAGACATCGGCGCCTTTTATCGCTTCTTCGAGAGTGTTTATTTTGGTGTTATCCGATGCGAAAAAAGTTTTGTATTTATCAAGGTCGGTACGGCCTTTGTGAATAACGCCTTTGCTATCGAGCATCAAAATATTTTCTTTTTTTACTCCTACAGCAATGTACATTTTAGCACAGGAGTTGGCGGAGGCCCCGGCACCGTTAATTACCAGCTTTACTTTTTCCATTTTTTTACCGGCAACTTCAACGGCGTTCAATAAACCGGCCGAACTAATAATGGCGGTACCGTGCTGGTCGTCGTGCATCAATGGAATATCCAGCTCTTCTTTTAAACGGCGTTCTATTTCAAAACACTCGGGCGCTTTAATGTCTTCTAAATTAATTCCGCCAAAAGTAGGCGCAATATTTTTTACTGTTCTAACAAATTCGTCTATGTCGGTAGTGGAGATCTCAATATCAAAAACATCTATGTCGGCAAAAATTTTGAACAACAAACCTTTACCTTCCATTACAGGTTTTGAAGCGAGCGCGCCAATGTTTCCTAATCCTAAAACAGCAGTGCCGTTAGAAATTACGGCCACCAAATTTCCTTTAGCAGTGTATTTGTAGGCATCTTCCGGATTTTTTTCAATTTCCAAACACGGTTCCGCAACGCCGGGCGAATAAGCGAGCGTAAGATCACGCTGAGTGCTGTAAGGTTTAGTTGGAATGACCTCAATTTTTCCGGGTCTACCTTGTGAGTGGTAATCTAACGCGTCTTCTCGTCTGAATTTTGCCATAAATACAATTTTTTAACCCGTAAAACACAAAGGCGTTTTACAAAGTTTTGTGGGGTAACGAAAATACGAAAATCTTTACTAATAAGGGTGTTTTAGAGAAGGATTAAAGGGATTGATTGTCAGCATATTATGTGGAGCAAAGAGGGGATAAAGTATTAAGATTAAAGATTAAAGATAAGGGTGCAATCTTTATGCTTTTGTAATGGTGCTTGATACATTAATCTTTATAATTGATGCTAGTGACGTTTATCAATTCCCCATAATAATTTATTACGAAGAGTTTCAAAAAAATGCTGGCCTTCAAAGGAGATAAGGTTAAAACAGAAATCGGCTTTTTTAATTTTTATTTCTGAATGCGCATTAGCCTGAGCGTTGCGCGAATCGAGCGCAATATTAAAACTTTCATAGCGTCCGGCTACTTTAAAACTCAGCGTTTTATTATTTGAGATCACTATCGGACGCACGTTTAAATTGTGTGGCGCAATGGGCGTGATAATAAAATTTTCGGAATCGGGGATCATAATTGGTCCCCCGCAACTTAACGAATAGGCAGTGGAACCAGTGGGCGTGGAAACAATTAAACCATCGGCAAAATAGGAGTTCAAAAAAACACCATCGACATAAGTATCAATATTTATCATGGCCGACGAATCTTTTTTGTGAATGGTAAATTCATTCAACGCATAATTTACATCATCAAAATACGTTTCGCCATTGATGAATTCGAGTAATTCGCGTTTATCGATGGTGATCTTTTTTTGAAGTAACAGATCAACCGCCTTTTCAATATCATCTTTAGAAACTGAGGCCAAAAAACCGAGGCGCCCTGTGTTCACACCCAGCACCGGAATTCCGGAATTGCGAACAAGGGATAAAGTTTCGAGCATGGTGCCATCGCCACCCAAACTGATCACATATTTCGCTTTTGTTGTTAGCGATTCGGTTGTTAAGAAAGTATCGAGCGTCGGTTCAAACTTATATTCTTTTTGTAAAAAACGGTAATAAGGTTCGTAAACTATTAACTTGGCTTTGCCTTTTTTTAGCAAGGAAATAATTTTTTCGAGGTAAAGTGGGTGATTGTCTTTTGTGTTTCTTGCGTAAACGGCAATGGTCATAGATCAAAGGTAATAAATTTATTACACTTGCGGCCTCACCCTCTTATCCCTCTCCCACAGGAGAGGGACGATACTTTACATGTAGCAAGAACTACAAATTTTAAAACCAGCCACCTTTTTTCTTGAGATCCCGACGGTCTTTTTTAGTGGGACGGCCGCTTCCTTTTTCGTGTTTTACATTGGTAGTATAAAACGCTTTTTCTTCTTTTGTGATTTTTTCAAGTGGAGGCGAATGGTCGATGTAATGTTCTTTTGCAATTTCAAAACTTCGGCGTTTATCAAGCAAAGCGACCACTTCAATTATTTTTTTTATTCCGCCTGCGAGCGAAATAGTGTAAATTTCTCCCACTTTTACAATATGCGCTGCCTTTAAATTGGAGTCGTTTAATTTTATTTTTCCGCCTTTTATGGCGGTGGACGCGATCGTGCGTGATTTAAAAATGCGAATGGCCCAGAGATAAGTATCGAGTCTTATTTCCGCAGATTTATTCACAATTTAAATTAGAAATGAAAAATATTAGGCTTCTGAAATGTCAAACTGTACCAGCTCAACAAATTCTTGTACACGCGCATCAACGTCATCCTGACTTAACCCGATCAAACGTTCGGTACCAAATTTTTCTACTGTAAAACTGGCCATAGCTGAGCCAAAAATAATAGCGCGCTTCATGTTCTCGAAGGAAATATCTTTTGTTTTAGCAAGGTAACCAATAAATCCTCCGGCAAAACTATCACCGGCACCGGTAGGGTCGTAAACTTCTTCCAAAGGTAAAGCAGGAGCAAAGAACACTTCATCTTTATTAAATAAAAGTGCACCGTGCTCTCCCTTTTTAATGATCAAAACCTTAGGGCCCATTGTTAAAATTTTTTGTGCCGCTTTTACTAATGAATAATCGCCCGACAATTGACGCGCTTCCGAATCATTTATTGTTAACACATCGCACATCGAAATGGTTTTTAAAAGATCTGGTAAAGCAATATCCATCCAAAAATTCATGGTATCGAGCACAATTAATTTTGGGCGCTTTGGTAATTGCGTAATTACTTTTTGTTGAACCTGAGGGGCCAGATTCCCTAACATTAAAAACTCACAATTTTTATAAGCTTCTGGTAAAATGGGATCGAATTTTTCGAGCACATTCAATTGTGTATCTAAAGTATCGCGCGTGTTGAGGTCGTTATGATACTTACCGGCCCAGAAAAAAGATTTTTCACCTTTTTTTATTTGTAAACCCTTAAGATCAACACCAACCGACTTTAATGTATTTAAGAACGCTTCTGGAAAATCATCACCAACAACAGAAACCAATTGAATATCGCGATAAAAATAAGAGGCTGCAAGGGCAATATAAGAGGCGGCTCCTCCTACAATTTTATCGGTTTTTCCAAACGGGGTTTCAATGGCATCAAAGGCAACGGTACCTACAACTACTAAACTCATGATAAGAGGATTAAATTTTGCGTAAAGATATAAAAAGCGACGATTTTAAGAATATAAAAATAAAAAAAGCCACCGTAATGAGCTGGCTTTGGCTCCTTCTCCTGGGCTTCCCTCGGCAAGCTCGGGATAAACTTCTCGCCCGCACTTATCCTAAATGAAAAAGCAGCACAATTGCGCTGCTTCTTTTCGCTCCTTCTCCTGGGCTCGAACCAGGGACCCCGTGATTAACAGTCACGTGCTCTAACCAGCTGAGCTAAGAAGGAATCTGGTTATTAATCCCATTAAGTTTTAACTAATTGGGGGTGCAATATTACTACCAATTTTGTAAATAAACAAAAGAAAAAGCGTAAATCTTACATGAGGGAATTTGCACGAAAACAAAAAACCCGCCGGATGTTGAGGACGGCGGGTTTTGCTTTTAAGAATAATTCAGCACCAAAAAAATTACGACATCGTTTCCTTTACCAACATTACCGTAATTAATAATGCCAGTATCATAAAGTCGGTCGCAATTTGTAAATAGTATTCCCTTTTCATGTTAATCTTTTTGGCGTATGTTGAACTGCTCCTATAACACTAAACGAAAGTGAAAGCGAAAGGGTTGGGTGACGACAAGCGCATGTAAATCAACTAGTTATCAACTACTAAAGGCCCTAATTATTAACATTTTTCAACAGCAACCGTAAATGATGGGTGTTGTTGTAACTTTGCCCTCCCGATAGTTATCGGGATCAAAAAATTATGAGTCAGTCCAAAAAAATCAAGAGTGCTCTCGTTTCTGTTTTTTACAAAGACAATTTGGAGCCTATTATTAAAAAACTACATGCGCTTGGCGTTACCATTTACAGTACTGGTGGCACACAAACGTTCATCGAAAAATTAAACGTACCGGTTACCGCTGTTGAATCGTTAACGTCTTTCCCCGAAATATTGGGAGGGCGCGTAAAAACTTTGCATCCAAAAATTTTTGGGGGCATACTTGGGCGACGCGAATTAAAAAGCGATGTGGCGCAAATGGAGCAACATCACATTCCGGATATAGACCTTGTAATAGTTGATCTTTATCCTTTCGAAGAAACGTTAGCAAAAGGCGCCAGTGAAGAAGATATCATTGAGAAAATTGATATTGGCGGAATTTCACTTATCCGGGCAGCCGCGAAAAATTTTAACGACGTGGTTATAGTTTCATCACGCAACGATTACAAAGCACTGAACGAACTTCTCGAATCAAAAAAAGGTTCTTCCGACTTAAGCGACCGTCGCCACTTTGCCGCCAGGGCTTTTGCCATGAGTTCACATTACGACGCCGCTATTTTTAATTATTTCAACCAAACCGAAAAAATTCCGCAATTCAAACAAAGTGTACAACTCTCACAAACGCTGAGGTATGGCGAGAATCCGCATCAGCAAGGAACCTTTTACGGCGACATCGATGCCCTTTTCGAAAAATTGCACGGAAAAGAATTATCCTATAATAATTTGTTAGACGTAGATGCCGCTGTTGCTTTGATAGGCGATTTTACCGAACCTACTTTTGCCATTTTAAAACACAACAACGCATGTGGTGTGGCGAGCCGCCCCACTCTTAAACAAGCTTACCTTGACGCATTGGCCGGAGATCCAACATCGGCCTTCGGTGGAATTTTAATTGCAAACAGAAATATGGACGAAGGCACTGCCACCGAAGTAAATAAATTATTTTGCGAAGTGGTTATAGCCCCATCTTATGATGCCAAGGCATTAGAGATCCTGAAATCAAAAGCCAACCGAATTATTTTGGTCCAAAAGCCGGTTCTATTCGGAACCAAGTCGTTCAGAACCTTATTGAATGGGGTGATCGAACAAGACAAAGACTTGAAAACCGAGACCGAAAGCGACTTAAAACCTGTTACGTCAAAAACACCAACCCCTTCGGAGATCAAAGATCTGTTATTTGCGAATAAATTGGTTAAGCATACTAAATCGAACACCATTGTATTAGCAAAAAACGGACAATTATTAGCTAGTGGAACCGGTCAAACCTCTAGGGTAGATGCGTTGAAACAGGCAATTGCCAAGGCCCAGAACTTTGGTTTCGATCTAAAGGGAGCAGTTATGGCAAGCGACGCGTTCTTTCCTTTTCCCGACTGTGTGGAGATAGCGCATGGCGCCGGAATTACCGCTGTTGTTCAGCCCGGAGGCTCCATAAAAGATAAAGACAGTATCGAATATTGCAATGCGAATGGACTCAGTATGGTGTTTACAGGAACACGTCACTTCAAGCATTAAAAATGGAGCCAAAGTTTTTAAACACAAAAATTGTTTAAAAAACAACCTTACTCTTATTATCACGTATAAATAAACAGTAACTTTACTTCACATTTCACAACTAAACAATTTACTAATTAAACCCCTATGGCTCTTTTCGATTTTCTTACACAAGACATAGCGATAGACTTAGGAACCGCGAATACCATTATCATCAACAATGATAAAGTAGTTGTGGATGAGCCCAGCATTGTGGCAGTTGACCGTATGACCGGAAAGGTAATTGCGGTTGGTCGCCAGGCACAAATGATGCATGGTAAAACACACGAGAATATAAAAACCATTCGTCCATTGAAAGACGGGGTAATTGCCGATTTCCAGGCAGCAGAAGAAATGATCAAGGGGATGATCAAAATGATAAATCCCGGAAACCGTTTTTTCAAACCATCTTTAAAAATGGTTATTTGCATTCCTTCCGGAATTACTGAGGTGGAGAAACGAGCGGTTCGCGATAGTGCCGAACATGCCGGAGCAAAAGAAGTTTACATGATACACGAACCTATGGCAGCTGCTATTGGTATGGGAATAGATGTGGAAGAGCCAATGGGAAACATGATCATAGACATTGGTGGTGGTACATCCGAAATTGCGGTAATTGCTTTAGGCGGTATTGTTTGTGATAAATCCATTCGTATTGCCGGTGATGATTTTAACGCTAACATAGAAGAGTACATGCGCCGTCAGCATAACATTTTAATTGGTGAACGTAGTGCTGAGCGCGTAAAAATTGAAGTAGGTGCGGCTATGACCGAAATTGAAAACCCTCCGGCAGATTTTGCGGTACAGGGAAGGGACTTGATGAGCGGTATTCCGAAAGAAGTTTATATCAGCTACGTTGAAATTGCACATTGTTTGGATAAATCCATTTCGAAAATAGAAGAAGCTATTTTAAATGCACTGGAGATGACGCCTCCCGAATTGGCCGCCGATATTTACCGCAAGGGAATTTACATGGCGGGTGGTGGCTCGTTGTTAAGAGGATTGGACAAACGCATTTCATTGAAAACAAAATTACCTGTTCACGTTTGCGAAGACCCACTCAGGGCCGTTGCGCGCGGCACGGGCATTGCACTTAAAAATGTTCATAAATTCCCTTTCCTTATCAAGTAAACACTGAGCTTTACATTGTAGCTTTATTAGGTGGTTCATTGAAGGTTTTATTACTAGTAATAAGGCCGGTCTTTAATTTCATTACTCGTGAGAAATCTCTTAGCATTCATATACAAAAACAATTTCATTTTCATTTTTCTATTAATTGAATTTGTTTGTTTTTTTCTTATGTATAGAAATAACGGCTATCAGGGTTCCGGATTACTTAATTCATCCAACCGGGTTGCGGCAAACATTTACGAAGCAGCCGCAAGCGTGAAAGAATATTTATTGTTGAAAGATGAGAATGAACGACTGGCAAAAGAAAACACCATGCTACATAATTTATTGAGATCGGGTTATGCTGCGGTTCCACTGGAATCTTTCATTAAAAAAGACACCCTGTACAAGCAACAATACCGTTACGTAAGCGCTAAAACGGTTAACTCCGGTATTAACCGACGTAGCAATTACATCACCCTTAACATTGGTTACGATCAGGGGATACGCCGTGATATGGCCGTAGTAAATAGTGTTGGCGTGGTGGGTATTGTAAAAGATGTTTCGGCCAACTTTGCATCGGTGATGAGTTTATTACATAAGGATGTTAGAGTGAATTGCGAGCTAAAAACAGATAAAAGTTACGGTCCGCTAATATGGGACGGCAGCGATTACCGTTATTGTTCTTTAACCGATATCCCCACGCACGCAAAAATAAAAAAAGGCGACACGATCATTACCAGCGAAAAATCGGGAATTTTTCCGGAAGGCATTAACGTGGGAACGGTGGAAAGTTTTGAGCGCAGGTCGAACGAACAATTCTTAAATGTAAAAGTAAAACTGTTCACCGACTTTAAAAAACTGAATTACGTTTTTGTGATAAAAAATAAATTTAAGACCGAAAAGGATTCATTAGAGAAAGCAACACAAACGCAAAGTGACAAATGAGATCATAAATAACATTACAAGATTCATTATTCTTGTTCTTTTGCAGATACTTATTGTGCAAAATATTCATTTGGGCAGCTACATTATTATGTTCCCATATGTCCTATTTATATTATTGCTGCCTTTTGAAACACCAAGGATGTTCTTGTTGCTTTTTTCTTTTTTATGCGGCCTCACTATCGACATGTTCTACGATACCGTAGGAATGCATGCCGCTGCCTGTACTCTTATGGGATTTGTTAGATATTACCTCTTAAAATTCATTGCGCCACGCGATGGTTATGAGCAGGGGTTGAAACCGAACATTGATGATATGGGTGCGCAATGGTTCATAAGCTACGCTGGTGTATTAATTCTGGCGCACCATTTGTTGTTCTTTTATCTTGAAATATTCCGATGGGATGAATTTTTTAGAACTTTTCTGAGAGTTATCTTAAGCAGCATTGGTACTTTTGGGTTTGTGTATACCATACAGTTTTTGTTTTATAGGACCACCGGGGTAAGAAAATGAGTAACAACGCGCATTTAGGAGATAGAAAATATATTGTAGGCGGATTTTTTATTTTAGTCGCCCTTATTTACATTATCCGTTTATTTTATATCCAGGTAATTGATAAAAGCTATAAAAAGTACGCCGATCAAAACGCCTTCGAATACCTTACCGAATATCCCTTACGTGGTGTTATCTATGACCGTAATGGAAAACTCATGGTAACCAATGAACCTTCTTATGATCTTATGGTAACACCGAAATTAGTGAAGGGCTGCGATACGGCGGCATTGTGCGAGATTTTGGAAATAGATAAAAAAGAATTTCTAAAGAGAATTAAAAAAGCTTGTCTGGCGCCAAACTCGCCGCGCAAGCAAAGTATTTTCGAAAAACAAATTTCGGTTGAACGTTACGCGGTGTTACAAGAAAAATCCTATCGCTTCAACGGATTTTATGTGCAGGCAAGGGCGGTACGAAAATATCCCAAACCAATTGCCGCGCATTTGTTGGGGTATGTTGGTGAGGTAACTAAAAAGGAGGCGGCCGAAAATCCATACTACCGTGAGGGCGATTACATAGGTATAAGTGGTATAGAAAGAGGATACGAATCAGTTTTGCGTGGAAAAAAAGGAAAACGAATTATTATTAAGGATGTACACAATAAAGAAATTGGCAGGTACATGGACGGAAAATTTGATACACTCGCTATTCAGGGACAACCATTGTATTCGAGTATTGATATGGATCTTCAAATGTATGCCGAAGAGTTATTACAGGGAAAAAAAGGAGCGCTCGTGGCAATTGAACCCGGTACAGGAGAGATACTTTGTATTGTTTCTTCACCTGGTTATGATCCTAATTTATTAATTGGTGGAAAGGAAAGGGCGAAAAATTTCCCAAAACTTTTGTCCGACACATCCATGCCGTTATTTAATCGCGCTTTAACAGCAATGTATCCTCCAGGTTCTACATTTAAATTGATCGACGCACTCATTGCACAAGATGACGGTGTGATAGGCCGTAGCACTAGTTTCCCTTGTGCGCGAGGATATCCTCCTATGGGTGGCAAACCAAAATGTCACCCTCACGGCGGTGTTGATCTGGTAGGTGCAGTGGCACAATCATGTAATTCGTATTTCAGTTATGTGTTCACACATATTGTAGATCAAAAAAAGTATCCAAAATTTATTGATGGCTATAATCACTGGAGAAATACGGTGATGACCTTTGGTCCTGGTACGCACCTTGGAACAGATTTACCTTATGATAAACCCGGCAATGTTCCGTCGGAGGCCTACTACAATAAAGTTTTTGGAAAGAACGGCTGGAGAAGTAACACAATTGTTTCATTAGGCATTGGTCAGGCCGAATTACTATTGGTTCCTTTACAAATGGCCAACGTTGTAGCCACCATTGCTAATAGAGGATATTATTATGTGCCGCATTGCATAAAAGGCGTTGGCGTAAAAAAAACATTGGATAAAAAATTCAAAGAAAAACATTATGTAGGAGTGCAAAATCAAACGGCTTATCTTAATGTGATTGACGGAATGCAAAAGTGTTTTGATGCAGGTACGGGATATTACGAAAGAATACCGGGCGTAGTAGCTTGTGGAAAAACCGGAACCGCCGAAAATCCACATGGTAAATCACACGCGGTATTTTTAGCATTTGCACCGCGCGACAATCCTAAAATTGCAGTAGCGTGTTTGATCGAGAACGCCGGTTTTGGTGGAGTATGGGCGGCGCCTGCTGTAAGTTTATTGATTGAAAAATATGTTACCGGAAAAGTGACCCGCAAAAAAGAAGAAGAACGTTACAAGGCAGTTGACCTGATACACGGAAAAAATCTATTGACAACCGAATTCCATTAATGGCCCTTAGACGAGACGAACATAGTTTATTTTATGGCGTAGATAAAATTACGGTATTAACCTATGTGGTATTGGTGATAATGGGATGGTTAAATATTTATGCCGCTGTTTACAACGAAGAGCACCAAAATATTTTTGATACCACGCAAAAATACGGTAAGCAATTAATTTGGATAGGAGGCGCCGCCATAATAGCGTTTTCGGTTTTATTGATCGATGCCGGCTTTTATACTGTGTTTGCTTATGGATTTTATGGTGTTGTTTTGGCGCTTTGTTTGTTGGTGCCTTTTTTGGGAAGAGAAATAAAGGGCAGCAGGTCTTGGTTTGGCATCGGTGGCTTTGGCGTGCAACCAGCCGAGTTCATGAAATTCGCTACCAGTTTGGCACTCGCTAAATTTTTAAGTAATGAGAATTTGATCGTTAATAGCCGGTACCGACTTAGATTCAAAGATCTTTTTAAAAATTATAAGAACACGATTTACGCTTTAGCGTTTATTTTGGTTCCATTAGTGATCATAAAGAAAATGCAGAACGAGACCGGATTAGCACTTGTTTTGATCGCCTTTATTATTGTGCTTTATCGCGAAGGCCTCTCGGTGGGATATTTGATCTTTGGATTACTCGCGGCCGTTTTATTCGTGCTTGCTTTAATTGTTACACAAATAACCACATTAATTATTGCGTTAGGAATAATTGCTGTATCGGCTTTTTTATTTATTCAACGCAGCAAACGAAATTTAATTATTGTTACGGTAATTTTTGCTTTGGCCTGCGGAGTGGTGTTTGGAACCAATTACGTTTATAACCACCTTGAAGCGCATCAAAAAGTAAGGATCGATGTGTTGTTGGGCCGAGGAGAGGTAGATAAAAAGAAAGAGGGGTATAATGTAAATCAGTCGCTCATCGCCATTGGCTCAGGCGAATTTCTTGGAAAAGGGTATTTACAGGGCACACAAACCAAATATGATTTTGTTCCTGAACAGGATACCGATTTTATTTTTTGTACGGTAGGTGAGGAGTGGGGATTTGTAGGAAGCGCGGTGGTAATTTTGCTGGAATTGTTTTTAATTCTGCGCGTTATTTTTTTAGCAGAGCGTCAACGCTCTTCTTTCAGTCGCATTTACGGTTATGGCGTAGCATCCATTTTATTTTTTCACGTGTGTATCAATATTGGGATGACCATTGGATTAATGCCCGTGATCGGAATTCCATTGCCGTTTTTTAGTTATGGTGGTTCCGGACTTTGGTCGTTTACGATCCTACTTTTTATTTTTATTAAACTCGATGCGAATCGTTTACTAATATTACGGTAAGATTTTTTCTCCTAACTGCGAACTTCTAACTCCAAACTAACGGCCATTCAAAACAAATGCCCCCCAGTAGTAAGGCTCCGGATATTTTTGTTTCACCGCCATTTGCGCTACTTTAAAGGCGGTATATATATCGCCGGTTGCCGTCCAACTGTTATAAAAATTGGTCATTAGTTCCATAGTGGCGTCGTCGCTTACCGGCCAATAAGACATGATAATAGATTTTGCACCCGCTAATTTGAACGCGCGCTGTAAACCAAAAACACCTTCGCCATTCTTTACTTTTCCTAAACCGGTTTGACAAGCGCTTAATACCACCAATTCGGTTTGGTCCAAATTTAAATTCATGGCTTCATAGGCGGTAAGCATGCCATCTTCAAAATCCTTTAAATGGCCGGCAGAAGAAGTATTTATAGAGTATGTTTTATTAGAGCCGCTGAAAAATATACCCGACCGCATCATCGGATTTTTATAAAAAGCTTGTTCAGTTTTGGTAAGTTGTGAAAGCGATTCCTCGGGATAATCCTCCAGGAAAAAACCATGTGTTGCCAGGTGAAGTACATCCGGATTCTTTATTTTTTTCACTTCTGCCTCATTAGCCTTTTCTTCTGAAAGTAATTGTACACTCACGCCATTCTTGATCAAATGATTTTTGATCGTTTCAACTTCTGTTTTTGTTCCCGGCAATTCAGGTAATACAAATCCCATTGCGCCACGAACGGCAAGGGCATCGCCGAAATCTTGCTTATTTTGTGGTAATTTGCTTAGATCGTAATCAAAATTGGGATTTCCCACCAGCGTAACGTTTTGTGGTTTCTTAGCTTGAAATTGTTTTATATTAATAATGTCCTTTAAAGAAGTGACATAATGAACGTTCAACTCTTCAATTAAATATTTTTTGGTGATGCCATTATACAAGGTATTTAAGTTGATCTCGTTATAAATTCCATCAGGAGAAAAATAAATTGAAGTAATACCTGCAAGTTTTTCGGGAAGGTACATCCATAAACGTTCATACAAATTTGGATCGATCTTTTTACTGTTAATGGAATTGCGGTATTGCGTAAGCATTTCGTTTTCCCATGTCAATGGTCTGTCAAGTGTAACTGCAATAGGATCGCCCGTATTTTTTATGATGAGAAAAGCATAACTGGTGAGGCGTTCATCTTTTGTATTGTTAAACTCGGTTTGTAATACTTCGATGGCGGCTTCGTTTGGTTGCAATAATTTTTGAATAGACTTCCAATAGAGATTTTGTTTTTCAATTACTGTAGAAACTTTGGCCGAGATCTCTTTTTCTAAAACGTCGGCTTCGGTTTTAAGTGCACCAACCTCGGCAAGTGCCTGAGGATATTCGTCGGTATTTAAATTCATTAGCTTGATGATGTTCTCGCGGTCGGACCGTAATTTTTCAAATTTTTCATTCAGGGCGGGATCATTTAGTTCAATCACCTTTTGTTTTATCTTGGAAAGATTATTTAGCAATAACCCTTTTATCTTTATTCTGAAATTGAGCAATACTTTTACGTATTCGGGATGGGTCTTAATATATTCGGTAATGGTAGTATAAAACGACTCAACGTTGCTTTCAAAACTTTGAAGAAATTGAATTTTTTCTTCTTCGGTCATAAACGCGAAATTTTGATCGATCTTCGAATACATTAGTTCCAAATATTTTCCAAAATATTCCATCGCTACTTCAGGCTGATGATTTCCACCAGCATTATTGGCTTTGCTTAGATATAATTGTTCGTAGAGCCATTTTTCTTTAAGTGTGGTTGATTTAGCGATCTCTAAGGCCTGATCAACTGCTGTTTGCGCCGATTTGTATTCGTTGGCAGAATGAAGAATAAGGGCAAGGTTAATAAGTGTGGTAACGCTGCCTTCAGGGGTGTTGTTTGTGCTATTAGTGAATGTTTGAGCGCATTTCAACAAATAAGAATTGGCTTCATCATATTTGTTTTCCTGCATTTTCAATTGCGCAAGCGAAGTGTAAATTCCGGTGCAAAACTCGTTATTGTCGCCGCCATAAACGTGCTGGTAATAAATAAGGGCTTCTTTATAAAATTTTACAGCATTGGCAATGTTTTTCGTATCGCGGTAGTGTGCGGCAATGTTATAAGCAAAGGTAGCTCGTGTTAAAGTATCCTCAAGATTTTTATTAAGCAAGCCTGTTTCAAGTTCTTTACAAAAGGCATTTCCTTCGTCTGTTCTGCCGTAGGAATCGCAAAACACCATAAGATTATTTATTCCGTTGAGGTAATTTTCGATGCGTATATTCGACAAACTTTTTTTAATATTAACCGATTGTAAATAATACTGTTCGGTTTCCGTTAGCTTATTCATTTTAGAATAGGTATAACCGATATTGTTCAATACAATGGCGTAGTCGTTACTTTTTTCGCCGTATATTTTTTTTGTAAGGATCTTGGATGCGGTGAGCTTTGCCAGTGCCTGATCAAATTTACTCATGTTGGTCATGAGGGTTCCGTAATTCAATAAGAAAATACTGTATTCCGGCGAAAGCGTATCCTTGTTTTTTTGGTAAGCGCTTTCCGCTTTTTCGTAAGCGTTCAAAGCGCGCGTTTCAAAGAACATATCTACATACAAACTGGCCAGCAAGGTAAATTGAAAAGGATAATCAGTTGTTCCGGTAAGTTTTTCTTTCTCACAATAGCTGATGGATTCATTATACAATGCTTCGGCTTTATCAAATTTATATTGTTTGTGATAACATTGGCCAAGACAACCGATGTTATAAACAATATCGCTTTTATCCATTTCGGTTTTATCGTAATTCCCCGATTTAATTATATCATAGATCTTTTGAAACTGTGTTAAGGCATCGTTGTTATAACCAAGTGTCATCAAAACGGTGCCATATCCTGAACGGATGTGGATTTCGCTAT
This sequence comes from Bacteroidia bacterium, assembly GCA_044229775.1. GTDB lineage: Bacteria > Bacteroidota > Bacteroidia > B-17B0 > Aurantibacillaceae > JAHEYG01. The sequence goes on along the minus strand of JBGASH010000039.1, from coordinate 533 downwards.
TCGGACTAACCGGATTTTTTTCGATCTCTTCAATAACATCCATCAGTATTTTTAAACCTTCGCCTACTTTATCGGTGCCCACTAAATAGGCGCCAAGATCGGAATTGAGCGCCAATTTGTCGTTGCGTGTTGCCTTTTTATCTTTCTCAATTTCTTTAATTGCTTTATTGCAGAGTTCAAGTGCTTCGGGGTATTGGGCCCCGTTACTTTTTGTCTGAGCCTCTTCCTGAAGTTTTTTCCAATTTTGAGAAAAGGTTTTTACCGGACAAAGAGAAAATAAAAAGATAGGTAGTAAAATATAAATGTGCTTATTAAACATTATTCAAATATATAAAACCTGAGGGTTATACGAATACCCGTTATTGGGTATATAGTAAATGAAATCCATGAATTGGAATTTTGAAAAGGTGAATAAAAAAGATCGAATTATTGATCAAGAAGTAAATTCGGCACGATCACTTCCTTATTTTTCTGCGAAATAATTTCGTGGAGGTGGCTTTTATAACACAATAAACGATGATGGCGATAGGACT
>JBGASH010000319.1:0-2563 GCA_044229775.1 Bacteroidia bacterium | reverse complement strand
TTTCGTTAAAGTTGAGATAGGGGCCTCAAACAGCAGTATTAAATTGATAGTACAACACTAATTGTTTTATTGAATATTTGTTACCGGACGTGTTTTTAGCACGTCCGGTTTTTTAGTTTAAGAAGGAAGATGAAAAGGAAGGATCTGATAAACGTAATGATCATTTTAAGTATGGTCATGTGTTTAGCTTTTACAAAGGATAACGAGCAGAACGCGTACCTTGTATTTTATAATAATAAACTGGATGAGTTCAAAGACCTGCAGGATCAATTGTTAGTGACCATCAAAACAAGCGACCTTAAACAAGCAAAGGATATAAAAAAGATAAAAGCACAGATCAACGTATCAAGACAGTATCTTAAAGTAATTGATATTTGGTTAAGATATTTGGAGCCGGTTTCTTATAAAAGAATAAATGGTCCCTTATCTATTGAATGGGAGACGGAGGTTTTCGAAAAATTTGAAAGACCCTATAAGCGTGAAGGAGCCGGATTAACGCTGGCAGCCTTATATTTGGATGAGGAGAAAATTGATAAGGATGTTTTAACAGAGCTTATTGCCTCTTCACTCCGTTCGGCAGAAGTTTACAAAGCCGATTCCATCACTGATAATTTAAGAAGCTATCATCATTTTTATCTTTGTAACAGACTGTATCTTTTGAACCTGGCCACTATTTATACAACCGGATTTGAATGCCCTGATACAATGCAGATAATCCCTGAACTGAATACCATGTTAAGTGGTGTTTATGAACTCTACACTGTTTTTAATCAAAATTTTATTGAAACACCACTTCCTCAAAATTATTTGGAGTTGTACAAAAGCACCATTCAGTTTGTGAATGGTCAGTCGCGAAACTCTAAGCAATTCGATCATTTTTCTTTTATTAAAGAATATATAAATCCACTTTTCGCTATCAATCAAGAAATGTTACGCAAATATGAAGTGATGAGTAAAAGCAACATGGATTATAGTTTGAATAAGAATGTAAATTCTATTTTTAATAAATCACTTTACTATGGACAAAACCCTAAGGGAATTTTTTTAAGGGTTAGTGATAAGAAGGTGCTTTCGGAAATAGAAAATGTTGGTAAGCTTTTATTCTACGATCCCATTCTTTCCGGCAATAATAAAAGGAGCTGCGGGTCATGTCATAAAGCAACAGAGTATTTTACCGATACAACGGTAACAACCGCCTTACAATTTAACAGGAAAGACCGTTTGCCAAGAAATACACCTACTCTTGTTAATGCTCAATATAATCATTTGGTAATGTTAGATGGGAAACATTATTCATTGCAACATCAAACCAAGGCCGTAGTAACGAATGCCATCGAATTGGGAGCTAATGAGGCTGAGGTGGTAAAGAAGGTAATGAGTTGTAAAGAGTATAAGAACACATTTGAACAATTACTAAAATATACACCGCAGGTGTATTACGGAAAGTTCAGCAAATACTATTCTTCTTTTGATAATGCCATGAACAAAGCCGAAGAGCTAAGTGCTTCGGTAAAAAAGGGATTTAATATTTATATGAGTAAAGCGCAGTGCGCCACTTGTCATTTTGCACCGCAATTCAACGGCGTAAAACCGCCTTACATAGGTAGCGAATTTGAAGTGTTGGGAGTTCCAAAAGATACGAAGTATAAAGCTCTGAGTGACGATAAAGGGCGATATGAAGTTATTCCGGCAACGGAAACATTGCATGCTTTTAGAACCGGAACAATTCGCAATGCAGAAAAAACAAAACCATATATGCACAATGGCGTTTTTAAATCTTTAGAACAGGTAATTGATTTTTATGATGCCGGTGGAGGAGCAGGCCACAAATTAAAGGTCGATAATCAAACCTTATCGTCAGACTCTCTGCATTTAACAAAGGAAGAGAAAAAAGATCTCTTGGCGTTTATTCACTCTCTTAATGAAAATGTGGAATTTGAACCACTACCCGAAAAATTACCTGAATCAAAAATTAAAGAACTAAATAAAAGAAGAGTAAATGGCGAGTATTAGATCGGAAATAGTAAAATATAGTATTGGGATTATTTTTTTTACGCTGGCCATTTTTTTAGCCAAGTGTACGACCGGAAAGAAAGTAGCCTACGATTTCCCAAGCGCAATGTCGCCGGAGGTAAGGGTGGGGTACACTGAATTATGTAATAAAGGAAAAGCGCTTTACGATATTAATTGTGCGCGTTGCCACAATACAACAGTGAAAAGAAGAACCATCATTCCTGATTTTGATCAACAGGCCTTAAAAGGATATGAACTAAGAGTGGCCAATGCTAAGCACGAAAGCAGTATGCCCGACTCTTTGGTTACAGCCGAAGAATTAGCGCTTATTTCTACCTTTTTAACCTATAAAAAAAAGAATAAGAATTGATCCTATTCTTATTAGAAGCGTTTAGTAAAGAATATGCGGGCGTTAATTCACTATTAAATCCTGCCAATCCTTCTATCAGCGCGACGAATGCGTCGTGTGTTTAGCTTTAAACTTTTGTGTTAGCCACTATTTGAATTAGTTTTGGCAACAATGAAAAATGATCAAGGCACTCGTGTCGCA
>JBGASH010000318.1:0-2565 GCA_044229775.1 Bacteroidia bacterium | reverse complement strand
TACCTATTTTGTTAATGGGGTTGTGTTTAACGAATACATGCTTTTTCAAGATTTTGCTGATGGTATACGAGTGATATTTTCGAATATAACAGGTGTAGATAATTTGCCCGGTTGGATATGTTACCAATCTGATTATGTATATGGCGAAGGTTATATATTAAGAGATACGAAAGCGCTTTTGGTATCGCGAATTTCCTCCATAATCAGTATTCCGTGTTTTAACTCGTACTTAGTAACATGTATGGCCTTTGGGTTTTTGAGCTATCTAGCTATATTCAAGTTGTTTACTCTTTTTTGTCGGTTCTACCCAAGTAGAATTGAGGGAATGAGTTTCGCATTTTTAAAAATACCATCATTTGTTTTTTGGGGCTCGAGTGTAAATAAAGACACCATATGTGTAGCCATGCTATGTGTTCTTTTTTACTCGTTTTATAAGTTGTTTGTTGAGTTCAAACTATTTCCAAAGTACATACTAGCAATAACAATAAGCACATATCTAGTTTTCAATATAAAAAGCTACATCGTTGTTGCAGCAGTGCCGGGTCTGATAATGTTTGCTTTAATTAACTACCAAAATAAAGTGTTGAGTGGTGGAATGCGAAGTCTATTTGCGCCAATAATGATAATTGTATCGATGTTAACCTTTTTTCTTCTCTATCAAAGTTTAAGTCAAACATTTACGGACTATTCCGAAGAAAGTTTGGCTGTGAAGGCTGAAGGTTTTAAAAGTGATCATTTGAGTATTCAAGAAACAGCCGGTGGATCGGGGTATTCTTTGGGCGAAGATATGGATTATACACCAAGCGCCATTATTCGAAAAGCGCCATTAGCGCTAGCTATTTCGCTATTTGGACCTTTCCCTTGGCAAATTCGAAATGCAATTATGCTTGTTTCTTCAATGGAAAGCACTTACTTTTTATTTCTGTTTCTTAGTGTTTTTTTTAGTAGGAACGGACTTCGAAGCCTTAAAAAAATTAGCTCTGATCCTGCGCTTCTGTTTTGTGTGTCATTCATTTTTGTATTAGGCATTTCTATTGGTCTTACGAGTTTTAACTATGGAGCGTTAGTTCGTTTTCGTATTCCTTTATTGCCTTTTTTGGCAACTTTTTTAGTCGTAATGTCACCCCTCCCTGTTAGAAAGAAGTAAGTTCGTTTTTCCCGAACCATTTCTTATACGTAGAATAGAGCAGATTAAGCATTTTTTCATTATTTGGATAGTCGCGATACGTTTTGCCTTGAAGGTTGATTATTTCATTAAGTTCTTCAGTGGTGATGTTTAGTTTTTTACTTATATATTCTATTTCCTTAACAACCTTTTCCATGTTATAAGGAGGCGATTGTAGCTGTTTCAGCGCTTCATCGCGCGAGACTTCTCCCGTACAAATTTGAGTAGAGAGCGTTGCCCTTCTATAGTCTAAATCAAATTTTTTAACTAAGTAATAGGATTGAATAAAACCGGTGAACATAGACTCATAGTGTTTTCCACCATAATAAGTCCACGAAAGTTCTTTTTCAAGAATAGTCATCGCCTCCTTTTTTTGAAAAGGCACATAGTTCAATAAGTAAACCATTTTAATGCCTTTAAAAAACTTATAATAAATCTCGTCTAGGGCGCCAAATGATGGAAACTTTCTTAGTTTTTTTGTGCCGAATTGTTTTTGTATTGCATTTAAAAAAGTGGTGTCTTTCGCATTATAGTGCCAAAGATGGGGCAAAATTCCTTCTGTGGCAAAATTCCCACCACTGATGATATATTTTACATTAAACTCAGCAGCGGTTCTATGTAAAGCACCTAAAATTGCTATATCTGTTGGTGTTTCAGCTTCTACAACGGAAGCCTTTAGGAAGGCTAATTGCAAATCACGGAATTCTTCCCAATCAAGAACATAGCTTTTGTAGTCAAAACCAAGTTTGTTGGCGACATGTTTAATATTATTTACAGCCTCTTTAGCGTTCCATCCATTATCCATGTGAACGAGTAAAGTTCGGATGCCCAAATTTTTTAAAACATATGCTGTATAGCAACTGTCTATTCCGCCACTTATTCCTAAAACGCAATCATATTCTTTTCCTTTTCCGTCTTTTTTAATCTTTTCCACAATCAAGCGTAACTGTTTTTCGCTTTTGTCTCCTTGATAAGATCGCTTAGACGTATTATTAAGGAATTGTGTGCAGTGATTACAATGGCCTAAATCATCAAATGTAATTTCAGGGTCAGAAGTGTCCATAACACATCTGGAGCATTGTTGATAGGGTTTGTTTGTTAAGAACATAGGTTAAAGTTTAATTCCGATTTTTCCGGGTAATTAATAAGTACACCTGATTTGTTGCCTTGATATACAAAAAGGCTTCCAGCAGCAACACCGTTTGCAAACCCCTCTTTATATACTTTTTTTAAATCGTTAAACGATCCGGCCCCACCTAAGGCAACAATAGGGATAGATACTGCTCTCGATACTTTTTCTATAAGAGCAATATTGTATCCTTTCATTTGTCCGTCATTTTCAATGGATTGTACAATAATTTCCCCTGCACCCATTGTTTCCATCAGTTTGGCAAAAGATA